>WLDY01000019.1 GCA_009704555.1 Actinomycetota bacterium
AACGCGGAGAAGTTGGTCCACAAGGACCAGTCGGATCACCGGGATTGCAAGGACTACCAGGTGTATCCGGTGCACCCGGAGCAACTGGAGCGCAAGGAGAACGCGGAGAAGTTGGACCACAAGGACCAACCGGTCCACAAGGACCAACCGGTCCACAAGGACCAACCGGTCCACAAGGACCAACCGGTCCACAAGGGATACAAGGTGTAGCGGGTGCACCCGGAGCAACTGGAGCGCAAGGAGAGCCAGGAATTCAGGGCGTGCAAGGAATTCAGGGCGTGCAAGGAATTCAGGGCGTACAAGGCATACCGGGGGGCTTTGGGGCATATGGGAGTTTCTACGACACGTCGACAACGACTTTAGTTACAAACATCGCAACGGTTATTCCATTGAATACGGTCGACTTCTCAAGTGGGGTGTCGGTCATCGACAACTACAAGATATCGATGAGTCAGTCGGGAAAGTACAACATCGCCTTCTCTACCCAGCTTCGCAATAGATCGAACGGAACTCGAATCGTCACAATCTGGTTGAGCAAGAACGGTGTCGCCCCTGCGAACTGGATCCCAGAGAGTGCCACCGATATCTACATCGGAAGGGACACTGATACGGAACGGATCGTCGCGGCCTGGAACTTCTTCGTCAATGCAAGCTCGAGTGACTACTTTGCTCTGATGATTGTCGCCAATGGGGACAGCGTCGACGCCTATGGTGGGACGAGTGCCAACTTGTTGCCTGCAGGTATCCCACAGATCCCATCCACAATCCTCACGGTGAATCAGGTCGGATGATCGCGTGGGATCAGGGATGGTCTGCGATCTAGACGAATAGCCCGAGAGCAACGATGACAAGACCCATCGACATGAAAGGTGCGAAAGGAATCAGTCGATCTAGAGGTCGCCTCGTGATCAGTAGCGTCAGTGAGAAGAGCGAGGATATGAAGAATGCAATGGCCAACCCGATCAAGCCTGATGGAAATGAGATCCACGAGAGTGTGGCGCCGATGAGTCCAGCGAACTTCACATCTCCCATCCCTAGTCCGCTTGGTCGGACCAGATGAATCATGAAGAAGATCACGGTCGAAAGGAGACCTCCTCCGAGTGCCGACAGGAGGCGATCCATCTCTCCGAGGTAGAGCGCCGCACCGGACATAGTCGTGACGGTGACGAGTAAGCCGATAGCGAGGATCCGATTGGGAATTCGCATCTCCTTGAGATCGACCATCGATAGGTAGATGGCGAAGCAGGAAGCAATGGCGACCGGAAGCGCCTCGATGAACCCCATCATCCGAAAGATTGCAGGATGGAGACAACGGCGGGGCCCAACACGATGATCAGGAGCGCAGGCATCATGAAGAGCATGATTGGAGCGAGAATCTTCACCGGCAGTTTCTGCGCCTGTTCGCGAGCCTTCTCGTGTCGGATGACTCGCATCCGTCGCGATTGTTCTTCGAGGATCTTGGCCATCGGGACACCGAGTCGATCAACTTGGAGGACCGAATTCACGAACTCGGTCAATGCTGGGACGTCGAGACGCTCGGCCATGTCCATGAGAGCATCCGTCCGACTCCTGCCAACCTTCATCTCGCCCAGGACACGACTGAACTCCTGACTCAACGGATTCTCACTTGAGTTTGCGATCCGTTGCATACCAGCGTGAAATCCAATTCCTGCCGTGACACACATTCCCAAGAGATCGATCGTCTCCGGAAGCACACGCTCGATGGCGACGACCCGTGCCTTCGCTCTATCGATGACCACTGCATCGAGCACGAAGAACGCGACCACCGGCAGCGAGAGCAAGATCGGTCGTGAGAGCTCGGTGATTTGGATCAAGAAGAGAGTCGCGATGAGACCCGCTATCAAGAGGGATACCTTCTGCGAGACCCACTTCTGGTATTCCTCCTCCTGCCAGATACCTGCCCGACCAAGTGTCTTCCGTAGCCAAGAGCCGTAGTTGGAATCGATGATCCTTTGGACCAGTGGTGAACGAGATGGAGCAACCGAAGCCGTGATCACATCAGGTCTTCCACTGCGATGCACGAGATCAATCGAGCGCAAGAGCTGTCGATTGCTTCGCATCCTCATCCTTGCAAGAAGGAATCGGAGTGTGATCAGGGCCAGTGCGGCGTAACCGAGGCTTATGAGGATCAGCAACGTCGACTCGTTCATGCTTCGATCCTTGTCAGTCGACGGATCCAGACCCAGGAGAGGGACATCAGGACCACGATGACGGCGACCATCATCTGACCGATCGTCTCCTCCCAGAAGAGTGAGACGAAACTTGGTCTCGTGATAAGTAGGAATGTGAAGATAGCGAGTGGAAGCAGCATCAAGATGTAAGAGGAGATGCGCCCCTCAGCAGAGAGTGTCTTCACCTCTTGCCTGAGATTCGCTCGGGACTCAATCGTCTCAGCGCTAGTCTGAAGGATCTTCGCAAGACTGCCTCCGACCTCGCGTTGAACTGAGAAGGCGAAGACGACCCAACGCAGGTCCTCACTCCTCATCCGTTCCGCCACATCGCCGAAGGCTTGCTCAACCGGAGCCCCCATCTGGATCTCCGAGAGGGCACGTCGGAACTCACGTGCAACTTGGGTCTTGCTCTCCGCTGAGAAGGTATTGAGGGCCTGCAGGAAGCTCAAACCTGCCGTGAGACTCGATGCAAGGAGTTTCATTGCCCCAGGTAGCTCCCGCTCGAATTCCTCACGAGCTCGATTCTCTGCATTCTGGACCAAGAACTTGAGTGTGAGAACGAGGATTGCACTGACAAGGAAGATCGAGAGTGGTGCATTTATTCCGATGACCATGAGCGCAGAGAAGATCGCGACGAAGAGTGCGGTGAGGAGTAATTCCCTTGGTCCTCCACCACGGACTCTCGGAAGGATCTGCGAGGTGTCACCGATGAATCTTCCGATCGGCGAGATGAGTCGATCGAGTAACGTCACCGAGCGAAGATCCTCGATATTCTCGAGATGGTATTCGTCGAGCACCTCGCTCCAGGAATTCAGTAGGTGTTCTTTCTTTCTCCACCTTCTCATGAGAGTGAGGAGCGAGAAGGAGAGTAGGCCAGTCGCGCTCGCTATGAGGATGACCAAGGGATCTGAAGTGGAATTCGAATCGAAACTCGAGTCCGAAATCGAATCACGATGGACCTCACTGACGACCGCCTCGAGCGTCCCCACGAGTTGATCCGCATCACCCACATCGAAGACCCCACCCGAATTTGAGAGAGCGATAGAACGGAGAACCTCTTCATCATCCGCTCGAGGTTGATAGGCGATGATGTTGATCGATACATCAAGGGCAGCAAGTCGAGAGATGAGATCAGCGGGCGAAATCAGGCTTCGCGAGTCTTGCCCATCAGTGATGATGATGAGCGGAGCATCGAGTTGATCGGAGCGTTGCCCGAGCTCCAAGATCGAGTCGTAGAGGGCTGTGTATCCCCGACTCTCGACCGTTGAGAAGAGCGTCGAGGGACCTACTCGAGTGATCGTCCTGGCGAATGTGTAGACCTCCAACTGGCGCCGTTGACCGAGACGGGAGACCAGTGTCTCTGCAGCATCGATTGCCTCCTCAAGGGCGGCCCCTTCCATCGATCCACTCGTATCGACTCCGATCACGATCGATTCAGGAGTTGTTGCTTGCGCAAAGTTTGGTGAAGTGATGACGGCGCTGAGAGTGAGAGTGAGGAGCGAGATGACGATCCTGCGATTTCTTCCCATCAGAAGCCTCGTGGAATCGGGACATCGCGAAGTTCGAATTTGGTACGACGATTGAGCGGAAGTCCGGTCGACTTGAGCGCACCGATCTCCTCATCTCCTTCTTGATCGGAGATCTCGAATCGGAAGACTTCCTGCAGTTGGATACTCTCTTGATCGATCCCAGTAACTTCAGAGATGGCTGTCACTCGTCGACTCCCGTCGCGAAGGCGAGCCTGGTGGAGGATGAGATCGAGCGCTTCCACTACCTGTTCGCGGATCGCTCGGATCGGTAGATCCACGCCAGCCATCATCACGAGATTCTCGAGACGGATCAGAGCATCTCTAGGAGAGTTGGCATGGAGAGTGGTGAGCGAACCGTCATGACCGGTGTTCATCGCCTGGAGCATGTCGAGCGCTGCGCCATCGCGCACCTCGCCGACGACGATCCGATCTGGACGCATGCGCAGTGAGTTGCGCACCAGGTCGCGCACGGAGACGAGACCTTTGCCCTCGATGTTGAAGGGTCGTGACTCAAGGCGGATGACATGCGGTTGATGGAGTTGAAGCTCAGCGGCATCTTCGACGGTGATGATCCGCTCGTCCTCTGGGATGAACGAGGAGAGCACGTTGAGCGTCGTGGTCTTACCGGACCCAGTCCCTCCCGAGATGAGGATGTTCAATCGCGCCCGGATGCAGGCGTCGAGGAACTCGATTGCCTCCTCACTCACAGTCCGAAACTCCACGAGATCGTCCGCGGTCAGCGGTTCAGGTGAGAACTTTCGGATCGTCAGGGTTGCGCCATCAATCGATATTGGTGGGACCACAGCATTGACTCGACTGCCATCAGGAAGGCGAGCGTCGACGAGTGGACTTGCTTCGTCGATCCGTCTTCCCACATTGGCGACGATCCGCTCGATCGTCCTTCGCAGGTGCTCCTCCGACGAATAGGAGAGCGATGACCTGTGGATCCGTCCCTCCTCTTCGTAGTAGATGGTGTCGAATCGATTGACCATGATCTCAGTGACTTTGGGACTACGTAGGAGTTGTTGGATCGGACCTATTCCGAGGACTTCATCGACGACCTCTTGGACAAGAGCGGCACGATTGAGACTTGATATCGACCTTCCGTCGGATTCGATCTCATCGGAGACGGACTCATAGACCATCTTCTCCAACTGCGTCGGATCGAGCTCTCCTGCGTAGAGCCGTTGCCCTAGACGATCGAGGAGCCGTCGATGGATGGAATCCTTCAGTTGCAACCCGCTTGGCTCATCCGCGAAGGAGTCACCGATTGCTGCACCGAGTGTGGAGGTGCTCTGCTCGTATCTGCTCCGCTCGCTCATGCGACGCTTGCCTCGGTGATATCTACGAGGTAGCGATCCACTTCGCGAGCAAGTTCTTGGATCGCCTTACTGACCGCACTGCTCGGATATGCATCGACGATGAGCTCACCTCTGTTTGCAGCGAGTGAGACCTTGGTACTCGAAGGAATACGCACCCTTATCGTCTCACCGATCAAATCTTCGACATCATCTGAGTCGATCCCCACTTTGAGATCAGCATGATTGAGTAACAACATCCGTCGAGCGCTTGATAGGCCGAGCGCATCGAGAGCGGAGATGGTCAACTTGATGTTCTTGATCGCCGACATGTCCAAGGTAGTGATGAGTATCGCGAGGTCGCTCTCCTGCAGGGTGCGAACCATCACTTCGCTCAAGGTCGGTGCAGTATCGATGACGATGAAGTCATAGTGATTCTGCAAAGTCGAGATCAACCTCGAGACGAACTCTGACGAGATACGTTCGATGTCGACTGGACTGATGGGGGCGAGCAGAACGTCGAATCGACCTTGATAGGCAAGGAGATTCTCGAGTATCCGGTCGGCATCGATCGGTCCGTCCGTCTCGAGGGTCTGTGAGATCGTCTTCGTCGGGTTCATCCGAAGCGAGGTCCCAACGTCTCCGAATTGGAGATCGAGATCGAGGAGACAGACTCTTCTATCTCTGTCGCCATCTCTGTCGTGAGTCAAGACCGAAGCGAGATTGGTCGCAATCGTGGTCTTACCGCAGCCACCCTTCGCTGAATAGACGGTGATCACGCGGCCCCTGATTCGCTCGGTCTCCTCATGGTTGGCGATTGATTGGATCCGCTCGCTGACGTTCTCGCATCTTTGGACAGCGTTCATCAATGCCGTCGCGTCCTGACTATCGATCACATCTTTGATCCCAGATTCAAGAGAGGCCGTAAGGGTCTGCACATCGATCTTGTTCCTAACCAAGATGACATTGACCAACGGCCGATCGATCCGAAGTTCTGCGGCGAGCGAGTATGCGATCTCTCCCTTGACTGACGGCGCTATCACTATGACATGTGTCGCGGGTTCCTCCTCCAAGGATGCGATCAGCGAGTTGCGAGTGTTCACTCTCTTCGCACTGGCGCCCAGGATCGTCTTGATCCGAGCGAATTCATCGACTTTGTCGCTGTAGATGAGATACATGTGTCAATTCCCAGTAGGTGAAGCGTCATCGGACTCTTGGGCATCGCGGATCACCGTGAGTGGATCATTTGCATGTGCCAAGGCCAGCGTGAGCTGCGCTGACTTTGAGGCGAGAATCAAGCGTTTGGCATCGCCGGCAGGCAGCGCGACGGTGACGAGAGGGGAGGAGATGGGTGTCGCGGTCGTGAGATTGACATCCGTCTCGTCTCCAATCCCGATGACAAGGACATCAGGGAGAAGGACGCTCGTAGTGGAATTCCCAGAGTTGGTACTGGTGGTCGTGAAGATGACGACACGGGATCCAGGAAGGACGAAGTTGCCAACGCGAGAGACGTCATCGATCGCCACTGTGACCGCCAACATCCCGCGTGGTATCGCCAAGCCGACATCCTGACGGACCCCTGAGGCGAAGAAGGAGGAGACCATGATCTGACCGGGAAGCAGAGGCCCTTTGGTCTTGAGGCTCTCATCGACGGCGGAGTTCGGGAGAACTGCATTGGAAGGGATGGCCCCTTGTGGAAGGTTCTTGATCTCGAAGAGTCCGTTGTTCATGATCTCGCCATAGCTGGTGCCAAGCGGAATCTCACTCTTTGCCACCAGGACGGGTGTGAGTTCATTCCGCGCCTCCATCCC
Organism: Actinomycetota bacterium; assembly: GCA_009704555.1. Taxonomy (GTDB): domain Bacteria; phylum Actinomycetota; class Actinomycetes; order Nanopelagicales; family Nanopelagicaceae; genus SYAN01. The sequence goes on from WLDY01000019.1 coordinate 6,831, forward strand.
GGATTGATAACTGACGAGATAGAGATAGGTGCCTACCCCTAACAGGATTGAGAGGATGAGAACCGCTGTCGCTTGAGTGCGAAGGCTTCGGAGAAATCGGATCTTCATCAGTTACCTTTCATTGTTCGTAGTCTTGGAAGAGTTGGATCGCTTGAAGGCCGACCTGTGGGACGTTCGGATCAGTGTTGACCTCTGAATTGGGTGAGAAGGTGGAGACAAACTCGCCATAGATGCAGCTCGTGTTGTTGGGGCACCAATTGCCATTCGGGAAGTTGCCTCCGGTGGTAGAGGCGTTTCCCTGTCCGCGCAGCAATGCGTAACCCAGGAGTTTGAACCCTGCGAAAGCTTCGATGCGGTGGACGGTGGCTTGGCCAGAGAGCTTGGGGGTGGAGACGAGTGGGATGTAAAGAGTGCGTTCCAACCATTGGTTCATCTTCGAAGCGAGATTGCCATTTCCACAGTAATCCTGAGATGACTGCGACTTCGTGATCTGACTCAATTCGTAACCGACCCGAAGGTAGGCGCCGCTCTCTGTCGCAGGGTTAGGACAGGCGACACTTGCACGAGCGCTCGCCGGAATCGAGGTGGACATTAGATCCAGTGCCACCCAACCGCTGATCCCAGTCGCTGTCGTGGTCTCTCCGTTCATATCCGCGAAGGTCCACGAACAGGGAGCAACTCCATTATTGGTCGTGTATTCGCGCAAGATCCCACTCTTGTTTCGCGCCCACTCGCAGATCGAAATGCCGAATGGTGTGAATGAAGAAGCACTCGCAGCATTTCCCCATCTGGCTTGTGCGCAGGCCTTTAGAGTCTCGTTGCGGTTCTGGGAGAAGAAGGTCTCGACGCCGACTCCTGGTATTTGTGACTTCGACTGGGTTCTCACTCGAACCCATTGAGATTCAGTCACAGGCACCGCAGAGCAGTCGATGGTCGATGGGGTAGTCGCTGCGCAATTCGCTTGCGTGATGGTCTTGCCATTTACACAGATTTCAACGACTGCCGTCAGACTGTCGGGCGAGTTCGCGTTGGCGAGATCTTGGGGCATGGTGGAACGAATGCAATTCCTCGGATCCGTCACGCACTCTCGCGCAAGCGCCAAGGCAGCACTCTGCGCCGCATTGGCGACTGCCCTTCGCTCGAGATAGACGACACCAGAATCGACCACCAGGGCGATAGATCCGATGAGGAGGAGACTGGCAACGACGGTTGCGACAAGAACGGTCACTCCTCCAGACTCATTGCCGAACCGCTCTCTCATCCGAGACACCTCATCGATGCAGAACTCTTGGCATTCGAGAAGAAGCTGAAGAGAGGGGAAATGGAGTTGAAGGCCGTTGTGATCTGTACTGCCGTCTTCTGTGCCGAATTGGGGCACGCCTCTGGCAATGTAGGGAAGATGAAGTCGGCTGGGGTCGTAAGTTGTGCGAAACCGGCAATACCAGGAGAGACATCATTGATGACCATGAGCATCTTTGATCGTTTCGAATCAGCGCCATCGCTCGTGGTGAAAAGGCCACGCGAGATGGCGTCGGCAACCTCGATCGAGGCGCTCGAGAGGCTGATCCGAACATAGAAGTAACGACCGAAGTCGACCATGGAAAGAAGAATCAAGAGCAACACCGGAAGGACGATCGCGAACTCCACGATTGCCGCACCTCGCTCCCCTCTTCGCCCTCGATGCCGTCTCTTCACAGTGCCTCTCCTGGTATCCGTCGATCTATTGGGAGTTACACAACCCAATCTGGATGTTCTGACTGACTGATTCGGATTACCGAGGAGTGCATACCTTCGTTGTGTCGTTCCATAGATCGTTAGACACCTTGCAGGCAGTCTCTCGGAAGGTGTCACTGACGGACGTTCCAAGTTGAGACATGGCGGTTATTAGAAAGACCGCGATCAGTCCGACTAGGAGCCCATATTCGACAGCTGTTGCACCTTCCTCCTCACGCCACTTTGCGATGGAAAAAGGATGTCGCTTGGTCTTAGTCAACATTGCTCTTCTCTTTTCTCTCGTGCTTGAATGAATCACGAGAGCGGGAAGGTAGTTACGTTGACAGAGACTCAGGTAGCACCGCAGTCACACCGTGGTCGCGTTTGACTCAAGAACTAGGCGAACGCTCGCAGGATTCACAGTGAGGTCTCTAGGTCCTACACTTCGCAGTGAAGA
>WLDY01000002.1 GCA_009704555.1 Actinomycetota bacterium
CGATCCACTACGGGCTCCAGTTCCATCCCGAAGCAGATCCCACCATCGTCACGATGTGGGAGAAGAAGGCAGACGAGGCTTACCAAAGATCCGAACGTCGATCTGGGATTGCCAGAGATGTTGAAGAGGCGATGATGAAACTTGAAGAAGTCTGGCGACCGACAATCATGCGGTGGGCAACGATGGTTCACGGTTCAGTCGCGACTCGACCCAAACCACCAAAGCAACTCCCGTGATCACTACGATCGCTCCGAAAAGTAAGGTAATCGAAAGTACTTCGTCCAAGAAGATCGTCCCGAGCGCGATCGCTACCACTGGATTGACGTAGGCATAGGTCGCGATCAACCCGACCGGGGCATTCTGAACCAGCCATAAATACGCGGTGTAGGTCGCAATCGATCCGATGAGAACCAGGAAAATCCAGCCAAGCCATGATTGCAGCGTCGCATCGAGGAAATCACCCAGATCCTCTCCAACGAGCAATCCGACGCTCGCCATGGAGACTCCACCTAGGAGCATCTGATAACCGGTAACCGTGAGCACGCTCTTCGGAAGATCCAAGCGCGGCGCGATGTATGTCCCGATAGCCCACCCGAAGTTCCCGACCATGACCATCAGCATCCAGAAGATGTGAGCGCCGTTATTCGGTTTGCTCAATTCCGGTTGTAACAAGATGCCAACCCCGATGAATCCGATGATGATCCCCAACCAACTCAATGGCGAGGACTTAGCACCGTCGATCACCTTGAAGATGGCGATCCAGAGTGGAAGGGCGGCAATCAAAAGCGCCACCATGCCCGTAGGTACTTCGTTGTACTGGGCCATCGCAACCATGCCGAGCCCGAGTCCGAGCAGAAGGGCACCCAAGAGCGCCATGGCCAGAATCTGTCTTCTCGTTACGACCAAGAATCGCGGTCCGAATCTGATCGCCAGCGCGACCAGCATGATCACTCCAGCAGCGAAGAAGCGGATCCCCATCCCTAGTAAGGGCGGCATAGAGCGAATCGCGTACTCGATGCCCAGATAGGTTGAACCCCAGACGACGTAGACGACCGATAGGGCTCCCCAGATACGTGCGCGAGAGGGTGCGGACATGCCCTCAACCTATGCCAGAGAACCACGCGTAAACCGCCATATATTCGCAGATGCGAATGAATTGCATTAGACTCAGGTTATGTTCGCGCCCCTGCTCCACATCCCTGATGGCTTCATCAATGTACCGACCTCGGTCATCTTCATGCTCCTCTCTGCTGCGGGAATCGCAATTGCGCTCCGTGGCGCAAAGGGAGAACTCGACGACAAGACCGCCCCGCTAGCCGGACTGACAACGGTCTTCATCTTCGCGGCACAGATGATCAACTTCCCCGTGGCTGCGGGAACCAGCGGTCACCTTCTCGGTGGAGCACTCGCCGCCATTCTCATCGGTCCTTATGCGGCGACGCTCTCGATCACCATCGTCCTCTTGCTCCAAGCCTTGCTCTTCGCAGATGGTGGCTTGATCGCCTCTGGGCTCAACGTCTTCAATCTCGCACTCGTTGGCGTCTGGGGTAGCCACCTCATCTTTCTCATCATTCGAAAGATCATGCCCAAGCGAAAGAACTTCATCCCCGTAGCTGGATTCATCGCTGCCTTGATCCAGGTCCCGCTTGCTGCGACATCATTCGTAATTCAATACGCGATTGGTGCGGAGTCCACGATCCCCGTCAGCACCGTCTTCACAGCAATGGTTTCGACTCATGTCTTGATCGGCATCGGTGAAGCGCTTGTCACTGCATTCACCCTCTCGGCCGTGCTCGCAACACGCAGTGATCTTGTCTACGGCTGGAAGGGCATCGCACCGAAACTTGAGATCAAGAAGGTGAACTCATGAAAGAATTCCTACAGAACAAATTCCTTCGAGCCGGTCTCTTGGTCTCGCTCGCTATCGCGGGAGTTCTCTCCTACTACGCATCATCGCAACCTGATGGTCTTGAGAAAGTCGCCGAGGATAAGGGTTTCCTCGACACCGCCAAGGACTCCGTGAACGCCGGAACGCCCCTTGCCGACTATGGCATCACAGGTCTCGAGAATGAGCGACTCAGTGTGGGGCTAAGTGGCATCATCGGAGTGATCGTCACCCTGATAGTCGCATTCGCCATATTCAAGACACTCGCCAAGAAGGGCAAGTAGAAATCAACTTTCCTGTCAAAGCCGAATCGCATGCGCACGTCGAGCACCATCATGGGCATGATGCTGGCGAACGGCTATACATTCATGGCCATAGTCCGATACATTGGCTTCCAGCCCACCTCAAGATCCTGACACTCCTTGCGTTCTTGCTCGTAGTAGTCACTACGCCAATAACTAACTGGGTCAGCTATCTCGTCTATTTCTCTCTGATCATCACCGTGATCTTGGTTGCGCGACTCCCCCTTCTGACCGTCTTCAAACGCTCTCTCATCGAAATCCCGTTCGTGCTCTTCGCAGTTCTGATGCCCTTCTTCGGAACCGGCGAGAGCTATCAAGTCGGCGGATTCACTCTCTACCGTGAAGGGATACTCGCAGGAACTGCCATCGTCGCCAAGGGAACCCTTGGCGTGCTCGGCGCGATCACGCTCTCATCGACATCGACCGCACGCGAGATCCTTCGAGGTCTTGAGCGGCTCAAGCTCCCAGCACTGATGGTCAATATCGCTTCATTCATGCTTCGTTACATCAATGTCGTGACCGATGAGATGGAGCGGATGAGAATCGCGCGTGCATCTCGAGGTTTCGAAGCGAAAGGGATCCGAGACTGGCGCATTCTCGCCAGCGTCCTCGCGACGCTCTTCATGCGCTCCTATGAACGTGGTGAGCGAGTCCATCTTGCGATGCTCTCGAGGGGTTTCACCGGTGTCCTGCCGCGCACCCCTGACTCTCCCCCAAGACCTCGGCAGTATCTGCAAGTCGTCTCGTTACCCTTGCTTGCTCTTCTCATCGCGCTCAGTGAAAGGATCCTTCGCTAGTGTCATCGAAGCCAGCGCTACTCATCAATGAGTTGGCATTTGCCTATCCCGATGGTCATCAAGCGCTCTTCGGCGTCAATCTCCAGATTGCAGCGGGAGAACGACTTGCACTCTTGGGGCCGAATGGAGCCGGAAAGACCACGCTGGTGATGCATCTCAACGGCATTCACGGTGCACAGCATGGCTTCGTCGAGATCGATGGCGAGAGGATAGACGTCGGTGACAAAGTGGGTCTCAAGAAGATCCGCGCCACAGTAGGTCTCGTCTTTCAAGATCCTGACGATCAACTCTTCATGCCCACTGTCTTTGAGGATGTCGCTTTCGGGCCGCGGAACATGGGGCTTGCTCCTTCAGAGGTCGAAGTGAGGGTCTCTGATGCGCTCGCTCGCGTGGGAATGTCGCAATTCGTCGACCGCCCGCCACATCATCTCTCCTTTGGTCAACGAAGACGCGTTGCAGTGGCCACTGTCTTGGCGATGAATCCTTCGATCTTGGTCCTTGATGAACCCTCCTCGAACCTGGATCCAGCAAGTAGGCGCGAATTGGCTGAGATCCTGCGGGACCTTCCGATCACACTGATCATGGTGACCCATGACTTGCCCTTTGCCTATGAGCTCTGTGAGCGATCAGTGATCTTGGCCGAAGGAACGATCGTCGCTGATGGGAGCACTTCGAAGATACTCAAGGATGAAGAGCTGCTCGAGCGATATAGATTGGAACTTCCGAAAGGCTTTTCGCTCTGAGTTGATCTACTTCCGCTCAGTCGAGGAAGAAGTCCAGCAAGAAGTCTTTCGTGCCAGGGACGACTGCATACTTGTCGAGATCGGTGATCCCTTCGCTTGCCAGCACCTCATCATCGACGAAGAAGTTCCCGGTGCACTCGCCGCTCGGTCGATTTAGAATGACATATGCGGCGTCAGCGAGGATCTCCGGTTTCCTGCAGAGCGTGATGTCGACACCTGGGATCATCTGGAGTGCCGCCGTATCGATCGCAGTCCTCGGCCAGAGAGCATTGACGGCGATGCCATCTTTCTTGAACTCCGACGACATACCAAGAACGCACATACTCATGCCGTACTTCGCCATCGTGTAAGCCACGTGATTCTTGAACCAGTGCGCCTTCATCGACAACGGCGGCGAGAGGGTCAGGATGTGAGGGTTCCTCCCCTGTTTGGCGCTCTCGCGAAGATGTGGGATCGCGGCCTGTGAGGTGAGGAAGGTCCCTCGCACATTGACATCGAACATCAAGTCGAAGCGCTTCGCTGGCGTTGATTCGGTATTGGTGAGGTTGATCGCGCTGGCATTGTTGATGAGGATGTCGAGCCCGCCGAACTCCGCTGCCGCCTGTGCTACCGAAGAGGCGATCTGATCCTCGTCCCGTAGGTCGCATTGGATGGGAAGTGCTTGACCGCCAACTGCCTCTATCTCCGTGGCTGCGCTGAAGATCGTCCCCGGCAATTTCGGGTGTGGATCGATCGTCTTCGCCGCGATCGCGATCTTCGCCCCGTCGGCAGCCGCTTTGAGAGCGATAGCCAATCCGATCCCACGAGATCCTCCTGTGATGAAGATCCTCTTATCCTTCAAGTTGGCCATCTCTATCTCTCTTCTCTACTTGCTCTTCTTCATCAAGAAGTTCATGAAGGCGTTCTGGGCCTCTTCGCTAGTGAGAGCCTGCTGGAACAACTCCCCTTCGGCCTTCATAATCACATTGAGTCGCTCATGATCGGGACTCTTCATCAACTGTTTCGCTTGAACGAGAGCGTTAGGCGGCTGCTGCGCGACGAGGAGTGCGACTTCATGGGCACGCGCCTTCGCGTCCTCGGCGACCTCATTGATGATTCCCCATGACGCAGCCTCATGGGCTGAGAATTCCCTACCCATGAGAAGTAGCTCGGCTGCGCGGCGTTGGCCAAGGTTCTTCGGAAAGAGGTAGCTCGAACCAAACTCTGGCACGAGGCCTAGATTGACGAAGGGCATCCGGAATCTCGTTGTTGGAGAGGCGTAAGCAAAGTCGCAATGCATGATCATGGTGCTACCGATGCCGACAGCATTGCCCTGTGTCGCAGCAATCAAGACCTTGGGGAAATCATGCGCTGCTCTGATGAACTGCCAAACTTCAGACCCATCCTCTAATGGTGGGTTGTTGAGGAAGTCGGAGATGTCATTGCCGGCCGTGAAGTGATCGCCGTTTGATTCGATGACTACCACCGATTTGACTGGATCCGATGCAGCATCGTTGATCGCATCGGCCATCGACTTGTACATCGCACGCGTGATCGCGTTCATCTTCTCAGGTCGATTGAGCGTGATCGTAGTGATGGGACCGGAGTGGCCGATGACGACGTCGCTCATAGCCTCATCCTACGGTCGACCCCATCGAAGACAAGAAGCGGGAATTCAAGTTATCTGGCGATCTTGCCAGCTATGAACTCCTCGGTGCGGTCATGCGCGACCTCGTCGCTGTACTGCTCGGGCGGCGACTTCATGAAATAGCTCGAAGGCGAGAGGAGCGGTCCGCCAATCCCTCGGTCAAGACCTATCTTGGCGCAACGGAGCGCGTCAATGATCACGCCGGCAGAGTTCGGTGAATCCCATACCTCAAGCTTGTATTCGATGTTGAGCGGGACATCACCGAAGGCGCGACCCTCCATGCGGACATAAGCCCACTTACGATCATCGAGCCAAGGGATGTAATCCGAAGGTCCGATGTGCACGTTTCGATCTTCCATCTCGTAGTCGAGTTGCGAGGTGACTGATTGAGTCTTGGAGATCTTCTTCGATTCGAGCCGATCGCGTTCCAGCATGTTCTTGAAGTCCATGTTTCCGCCGACATTGAGCTGATAGGTGCGGTCGATGTAGACGCCGCGATCCTGGAAGAGCTTGGTCATGATGCGATGGGTGATGGTTGCACCGACTTGACTCTTGATGTCGTCTCCAACGATCGGCACCCCGGCCTTTGTGAACTTCTCCGCCCAAACTGGATCGGAAGCTATGAAGACAGGAAGTGCATTGACGAAAGCAACCTTGGCATCGAGGGCGCACTGTGCGTAGAACTTAGTGGCCTCCTCGGATCCGACAGGCAGGTAACAGATGAGGACGTCGATCCTCTCGTCCTTGAGTGTCTTGACCACATCTATCTCAGGGGCTGTTGACTCCGTGATGGTCTCTTTGTAATAGCGTCCGAGGCCATCGAGTGTCTTGCCTCTCTGGACGATGACACCGGTCTTCGCGACATCAGCGAACTTGATGGTGTTGTTCTCGCTTGCCCAGATCGCATCAGCGAGGTCGAGGCCGACCTTCTTCGCGTCGATATCGATGGCGAGTACGAACTTGATGGAGTCGATGTGATAGCCGCCGAGTACCGGATGCATCAGACCTGGGATCTCCTGGTCCGCTGTTGCATCCTTGTAGTAGGTCACGCCTTGCACGAGGGAGTTGGCACAGTTGCCTACGCCCACGATTGCGACGCGAATCTCACTAGAACTGGTCACGACGACTTCCTTTCGCTCTTGATCATCTCTTCAAGCCAAGCGATCTCTCGCTCAGCGGTCTCCAACGAGTGACGGCGCCACTCGAGGAAATAACGGTCCATACCGATCGGGTCCCGGTTGAGCTCGTCCTTGAGCATGGCCACCTTTTCGCGGAGCCGGGTCAGACGCCCCTCCATGATTCGAACCCTGTTACTCGCTGACGTTGGGCTAAAGAATGCGAATCGGATCCCGAAACTCTCATCCCCCCAAGATTCAGGGCCAGCTCCCTCGGCCATCTCTGCGAAGTGATTTTTGCCAGCCTCTGTGATCGCATAGACGATCCTCGAGCGACGCGAGAGGCCGCCTCGCTCCCCTAGGGCTGCCTCAGCGATCAATCCGCCCTCAACGAGTCGACGAAGAGCGGGATAAAGGACAGAGAAAGAGAGTGCGCGAAAAGGGCCATAGATAGCACCGATGCGCTTACGGAGCTCGTAGCCGTGGAGAGAGTTCTGAGCCAGGAGCCCGAGGAGCGCAAACTCCAGGGATTCACCTCGCGATTTCATCTCATCTCCCTAACGATTGAGCAGACGATATATCGTTTCGATATATCGTCCCGAAAGGTAACTGACGGGTAACCCTAAGGCAAATCGGCGCGCCCTCTCGGTTACTTCCCAGTCGCCTCTTACCTTCTTCCTTTAGAGCCTGCCGATCTTTCGGGCTGGGCTTCGCAGCGGGGCTTTACGTCTCGACCGGCTTCGCTGCCCAACCACAAAGGTAAGGAGAGAACCCCAGGTGAGCCTCTTCACATGGAAAATGCATGGCGATGGCAAGACCATCGCGCCCGGTGCGGTCGTCGCCCCGGATGAGCGCCTCTCATGGCCTCGCTCGATCGGCATCGGTGCACAGCACATTGCAGCGATGTTCGGTGCCACATTTCTCGTCCCGTTGATCACGGGTCTTCCTCCAGCGACAACGCTCTTCTTCTCCGGAATCGGAACCATCCTCTTCCTCTTGCTAACGAAGAATCGAGTCCCGAGCTATCTGGGATCGTCATTTGCATTCCTCGGTCCCATCGCTGCAGCCGTCGCCGGTGAAGGTGGCATGGCAGCTGCGCTCGGTGGAGTAGTGGCGACTGGTGTCCTCCTTGCAATCGTCGGTCTCGTCGTCAAGGCAGCCGGCGCAAATTGGATCAATTGGCTGATGCCACCCGTCGTCACTGGAACCATCGTCATGGTGATCGGCTTCAACCTCGCCAGCGTCGCATACAACAAGGCATGGTTCGGTCCCGATACCGTCGGTCAGAATCCGGGAAATCTTCAGGTCGGTCCGATGCTCGGCATCATTACCTTGGTGTCGATCGCACTCATCGCTGCGCTCTCGCGCGGATTCTTGGGTCGCATCAGTATCTTCGCTGGTCTCGTCATCGGTTATCTCGTCGCACTCTTCATGGGTGACGTCAACACCGAAGGCATCAAGGCAGCTAAGTGGGTCGCTCTTCCAGACTTCACCACGCCGACCTTCAATCTCAATGCCATCCTGCTCTTCGTGCCAGTCGTACTCGTCTTGATCGCTGAAAATGTCGGCCACGTCAAGGCAGTGGCTGCGATGACTGGACAGAACCTCGATGACCAGATGGGTAACGCTCTCCTCGGTGACGGACTTGCGACCACACTCGCCGGCGCTGGTGGCGGTTCGGGAACCACTACCTACGCTGAGAACATCGGTGTCATGGCTGCGACTCGGGTTTACTCGACTGCTGCCTACTACATCGCGGGTATCGGTGCGGTCCTACTCTCGCTGTCACCGAAATTCGGAGCAGTGCTCAACGCCACCCCTGCTGGAGTCCTAGGCGGAGCAAGCCTCGCCCTCTTCGGCATGATCGGCATCCTCGGTGCCAAGATCTGGATTGAGTCGAAGGTGAACTTTGCCGACTCGACCAACATCCTGGTCGCGGGTTCAGCGATGATCATCGGCATCGCCGACGTCTCCTTCACATGGGGCGATTACACCTTCAACGGCATCATCAATGCGACCGTCGTAGCCGTAGTCGGCTATCGCGTCTTGCATTCGATTGCCAAGTCACGCGGTACCAGCCTCGATAGGTAGCGCTTGGAAATCTCGTGACCCCCGGTTCAATAAGGACCGGGGGTCATGCGTTTCTCCGACCAATTGTCAGTGCCAGGAGGCAGAATCTGACTCGTCCAAAGAAACGACCCGGTCTTGATTCGGGTGCTCCTAAAGGTATGGTGATTTTGATGTCTAACAACGATGTGAAGCCTGTCAATGGCAAGAAGGCGCGGGAGTTCATCTCCCCAAGCGATCTGACATTCTCATGGAATGACTGCCATCGCTGTCTATGGCTCTACTACAACTACGGCGTGAAGAACCCAAGTTTCATGCCTCTCGTCGGTGACCTCGCCGATATGCAGGAGCGCTACTTTGACGGAGCCTCCTCACATCACATGGATCCAGGTATCCCCAAAGGGAAGGTCCTCGATCGCGGCAAGTTCGTGGTCTCCAAGCCCATCGAGGTCAATGGCCAACCAAGCAAGTTCGCAATCCGCGGCAAGTACGACATCTTGATGGAGTTCGAGGATGGCTCATTCGGCGTGATCGATTGCAAGTTCCAGGCGCGAGATACCGACAAGAGCGATTTCTATGCTCCGCAACTTGAAGCCTATGCATTCGCGCTCGAGAACCCGGCACAAGGAGAACCACGTCGCGTGACTTCGCTAGGACTCTTCGTTTGGTCGTTGGTGACGCCACGAGGTAATGCCGATTCGGGCTTCGGCCTGCAATTGAAGAGTAGTTGGCGCCCTATCGAGCGGAATCCAGAGGCTCTTCAAAACAGATTGACGGAGTTCATCACCATGATCTCCTCGCCTGTGAAGAGCGCTCAAGGTTGCGAACACTGTCGATACATCACAGAGCGACGCGAGATCCTCGGGAGCGAGTGAGGGCTACACCTCGTCGTCGGTGACTTCTTCGCCGCGGGCCAATCTCTCTTTCGCGACCGTCGCATAGACATCGACATACTCTTGACCGGAGAGCTTCTGTAACGTGGCCATGATCTCATCGGTCACTCGTCTCAAGACCAAGGGATTATCAGAGTCACCAGCATCAGAGAAGTCCATTGGTTCACCGAAGACCATCGCCACCTGTCGGAGATTCGGGATCACCTGTCCCGTCGGTTGGATCTTGTCGGTATGGAACATCGCGACCGGAACCACGAGAGCCCCGGATTCGATCGCAAGTCGGGCGATACCCGTTCTTCCTCGATAAAGGCGTCCATCAGGACTGCGAGTCCCTTCAGGGTAGATTCCGAGGCAATCTCCCTCAGCCAAGACCCGCAAACCGGTGTCGATAGCAGCCTCGCTCCGTGCACCACCTGAACGATCGACAGGAACCTGACCGAGTGCATGGAAAGTTATCTTCTTCAAGAAGCCTTTGATCCCAGGTGAGGTGAAGTACTCGCTCTTGGCGAGGAAGGTGACCTTGCGTGGCACCACCAGTGGCATGAAGATGGAATCGCTGAAGGAGAGATGATTGGAGGCGATGATCACCGGACCCACGGTCGGGACATTCCTCAAGCCCGTGACTTTCGGTCGAAAGAAGATCATCAAGATCGGAGAGAGGAAGGCCTTCAACAAGGTGTAGGCAAGGATCGTCGGACTCAACCGCGAAGAGCCTTTCATCTCACTCATCGTCTCTCCTTAGAACATCTGGCGACGAACTTCTCTCCATGATGAATCCACTTCATGAAGTCGTAATCTTACCTCCATGACACTTCGCTGGGGAGTCATCGCACCTGGCGCCATCGCGCGCGTATTCGCCTCAGATCTCGCGATTCTCGATCCTTCACGAGAGTGTCACCGCATCACCGCAGTTGGCTCTCGTGAACTTGTGCGCGCTGCGCAATTCGCTAGGGATTTCGGGGTGGAAGATCACTTCGGAAGTTACTCGCAAGTTCTCGCTTCGCCGAAGGTGGATGTCGTCTATGTGGCCAATGTCCAGAGCGCTCATCACGAGACAGTCATGACAGCGCTCGATGCCGGAAAGCATGTCCTTTGTGAGAAACCAATCACTATCAACGCTTCCCAGGCGAGAGAGATCTTTGATCTTGCACAATCACGCGGAATCTTCGTCATGGAAGCGATGTGGATGAGATTTCTGCCTCACATCATCAAAGTACTTGACCTGATCGCTAACGATGCCATCGGTGAACCTCACTTCGTCATCGCAGACCATGGCCAATGGGTTCATGGAAAGCAAGATCATCGACTTCTCGATCCCTATAGGGGCGGTGGCGCGCTCCTAGATCTAGGCGTCTATCCGATCACTCTCGCGCATCTTGTCATGGGAGTCCCGACCCAAGTCACTGCGACGGCCAGCTTCACCGGCCAGGGTGTCGATAGCGAGGTATCGATCAATCTCGGTTTTGATGAAGGCAAGAGCGCGACGCTCCACACCACGATCGACTCAGTGACCGCTACGCGCGCGACGATCGCCGGTTCGAAGGGACGGATCGAAATCGATCGAAGTTTCTATGCACCGACCGGCTTCACACTATTCGGCCACGACGGCAGTGAGAGGCGCTTCGAGAATCCTCTCCGCGTACCTGGCTATGTCGGGATCGGAGAACAGACAAGAGAGGTGGCGCTAGCAATCAAGGCTGGCGAGATCGAATCTCCCATGCGATCACATCAATCAACCCTTGAGGTGATGTCCATCATGGACGAGATCAGGAAGAGGATCGGCCTACGCTATCCGGGCGAGATCAGCGACGCCGACGATTCCGGCATTGTTTCCTAGCTTCGCTGCGACGATATTGGGCATGTCATGCGATGAACGCATCGGTGAGTTCTTCTTCAGACTCGTCCTGATGGGATCCAAAAGGATCTCCCCTGCATCAATCACGCCGCCACCGATCACGACAGTCTGGGGATCGATGATCGAGGAGAAGCCTGAGATGGCATAACCAAGCCATTCGCCGATCTCATTGAACGCAGCGAGCGCTATCGCATCACCTTCTTGAGCCGCGCGCGTGACATCTGGTCCTGTTATTCCTTCGATGGTGCCATCGCCCATGGCGAGGATCTTCGAACCTAGTGCGGGTGCGCCTTCGATCGCCTTACGTACGAATCTTCGGAGGGCATTTCCCGATGCATACTGTTCAAGACACCCGCGCATCCCACAACCACAGATCTCACCATTGGGGATCACCGGGACATGCCCGATCTCACCTGCAGTTCCATACGCGCCGATCAATAGTTGACCGTCGATGATGAGCCCGCCACCGATACCGGTGCCAACAGTGACCATCACCATCGGGTCAGAGTCGACACCAGCCCCAAAGCGATACTCCCCCCAGGCTGCGCAATTAGCATCATTCTCAAGATGGATGGCAAGCCCGGTTGCGCGCTCTAATTCATCATGGACGGCGAGGCCCTTCATATTCGCGATGTTGGGATTGGTCTCCATCCGCTTGCGATCCTTGGAGATGAATCCTGCGAGTGACACTCCTACAGATGAAACCTGATGGCGTGAGGCCAGTGATGCCGCGACTTCTGCGATCCGTTCGATGGTGACCATGCCACCTTCGGTAGGCGTATCACGACGTTCCCGATCGATGATGGTGCCAGATGCGTCGACGACTCCACCGATGATCTTCGTGCCGCCGATGTCGATGCCTATGGCAAGGTCATCCACCAAACTCAACCTTCCGCGTGGGTCTTGAGTTTCGCGAGCTCTTGATCGATAGTTGCTTGTTCCTGCTTCTTTCGCATGATGTCAGGAACCGGCATCGAGAGCGCCACCTTCAACTTGTAACTGACCTCGGTCGTATCGGCATCGAGCGATTTCAAGGTGAAGACCCCGCTCATCTCGGTAAGCAGACCGGCATCCTCCAAGGTGAATGAGATCTCGTTCGGTGCCTTGCTCCAGTCATAGTCGAGGGAGACCCTGTCCTTGAGGACCCCTGCTTCAACCTTCAGATTCGCCTTGCTCGGATTGCCAGAGCCGTCCCGCTCAGCGATTTCCACGGACTTGATGCTCGCTGACCACTGCGGGTAGCTCTCTAGGTCCTTCAGGATGGCAAAGATGTCCTCTGCCGATGCTTCGATGGTTGCGGTGCCTGCTGAATAGTCGCTCATGAGGGGAAGGCTACCGAAGAGTTAGCCTCCGCTCTCAGCCAAATCTGGGGCAGAGCTCTCCCCCGTAGCTTCGCCTACCCTCCCCTTTTCAATGCTCTCCGGCTACCTTTTGCCCATGACAATGACCGAATCCGCACCCTCATCAAAGACCGAATTCACGACGATGGCCATCGTCCCTCCGGCGACGACTGGCAATCTCACCAATCTTGTCGCCGAGCGCGCATGGTTCGAGCCAGAGCGAGTGATGCTCTCTCGTCCACTCGGTGATGGTTGGCAGAAGGTGACTGCCAAGGAGTTCGAGGCAGAAGTACGTACCACTGCTAAAGGTCTCATTGCTTCCGGAATCCAGTTGGGTGATCGTGTCGCGATCATGGCACGCACTCGTTATGAGTGGACCATCCTCGACTTTGCGATTTGGTTCGCTGGCGGAACGACTGTCCCGATCTATGAGACTTCCTCTGCCGAACAAGTCGACTGGATCATGAGTGACTCATCATCGGTCGCGATCATCGTCGAGACCCCGGCACATAAGGAACTCGTGACGCCAGTTCTCGGCGCCAGTGTGAAGAACGTTTGGACGATGACCGAGAACGTGCTCTCACAACTCGCTTGGGCTGGCAAGGATGTACCTGATTCTCTCGTCGACGAGAGAAGGAATGCGCTCACTCCAGATTCCTTGGCGACCTTGATCTACACCTCAGGTACGACCGGAAAGCCAAAGGGTGTGCAGCTCACTCACGGAAACTTCCTCTCCGAGTGTGGCAATGTCGTCGCTGGCGCAAGTGATCTCTTCCTCAAGCCTGGCGGATCGACCCTTCTCTTCCTTCCTGTCGCTCACGTCTTCGGAAGAATGGTCCAGATCGGAGCCGTCGCTGCAGGGTTACACCTAGCCCACTGCAGTGATCCGCTCACTCGTCTCCTTCCAGACCTCGCATCCTTCAAGCCGACCTTCGTCCTCGCTGTTCCACGTATCTTCGAGAAGGTCTACAACGGCGCTGAAGCGAAAGCTGATGCTGCAGGTAAAGGTGCGATCTTCCGCAAAGCAGCGGATGTCGCGATCGCCTACAGCGAAGCGATCGATACCGGAAAGATGTCAGCAGGCTTGAAGTTCAAGCACGCGCTCTTCGACAAGTTGGTCTTCTCGAAGATCCGCCACTCGCTCGGAGGGCGAGTCGAGGCCGCGATCTCTGGCGGTGCGCCGCTCGGAGTTCGCCTCGGACATTTCTTCCGAGGTGCCGGTGTTCGAGTCTTGGAAGGTTATGGACTCACAGAGACCACTGCTGGTGCAACGCTCAACCTCACCACTGCACATCGTGTCGGATCCGTTGGTCGACCTATCCCCGGCACCACCATCAAGATTGCCGAAGATGGCGAGGTCTTGATCAAAGGTGGCATCGTGATGCGTGGCTACTGGCAGAACGATGCAGCCAACAGTGAGGTATTCACTTCGGATGGCTACTTCCGCTCCGGAGACCTCGGCAAGCTCGATGACGAGGGCTATCTCTACATCGTCGGTCGTAAGAAGGAATTGATCGTCACATCCGGTGGCAAGAACGTCGCACCGGCAGTCCTTGAGGATCGCCTCCGTGCCCACCCGCTGGTGAGCCAGTGCATGGTCGTCGGCGATAACCAACCGTACATCGCAGCTCTCGTCACGATCGATCCTGAAGCGATCAAGACCTGGATCACCGCGAATAAGAAGGATGGCGCAACCCTCGCTGAGTTAGTGAACGATCCGGATCTCATCGCGGTCATCCAAACCGCGGTCGACGAAGCCAACAAGGCAGTCAGCCGCGCAGAGTCGATCAGGAAGTTCACCATCCTCCCCGTCGATTTCACGATCGCTGGCGGGCATCTGACGGCGAAACTATCTGTGAAGCGACATGTGGTGGCGAAGGAGTTCGCTGCCGAGATAGAAGCGCTGTTTGCCTGATCTCGTCCCACCGGACGAAAAGACTCGTCACGAGCGATTACGGATCGCTCGTGACCTGCACGACACGGTCGCACAACGCCTTGCCGGACTCGGCTACTCGCTCGATGCCACGATCGCCGATGAGAGCATCCCGAGTGATCGCAAGCGAAGCCTTCGCGAGATCCGATTCGAGTTGAGTCAGGTCGTAGAAGAGCTTCGAGATGAGATCCTCGCGCTTCGGAGTGACCCACGAAGTTCCATCGAAGAATGGTTACGAGAGCGCCTGAAGCTAGAGATCAACTGGCAGCGTTTCGATTCCCTCGAAATCGCAGATCGGGAACGGGAAGAAGTCCAATACGTTCTCCTGGAACTCCTCCAGAATGCAATCTCCCATCAAGGCATCACTTCGATTGATGTCGAGGAGTTGAAGAGGATTCTGTCTGTCACCTTCCGTGATGCGAAAGCACCCGTAGTGAAGAAGTTCTCGAGCACTCCAGCTCTCGGCCGAGTGGGCCTCCGAGAGAGACTGATCCGAGTCGGCGCAGATCTCGAGGAGTCGGAGGAAGGCTTCATCATTCGATGGCAGTAGAGGCTCCGTTGAGACTTCTCATCGTGGATGACCATGCGGTCGTCCGCGAAGGTGTCGCGCGAGCCTTGACTGCCAACAAGAGTGACTCGATCATCGCTCACGCAACGACTCTCGCGGAGGCACAGTCGCGCTTGGCTGCGGAGAGTTTCGATGTCGCCATTGTAGATATCCATCTTGCGGACAATTCCGGCCTTGAACTCGTGCTGTGGATTCGTGAGAACTCCTTGACCATGGGAGTGATTGTCTTCTCGATGAACAACCATCCTGAATACATACTTGCGGCGATGGATAACGGCGCTTCCGGTTTTCTCGACAAGAGCGCACCGATCTCGGAATTGATGACGATGATCGAGACGGTTGCTCGGAGTCCATTGATCTTCCAATGCAAGGATCTCCAACGAGCCCTGGCCTATCGACGTTCCAAGACCACGCTCACGGCTCGAGAGGTGGAGATACTCCAATTACTGCCGACCGGAAAGACCTACACCGAGCTGGCGGAGACGCTCTTCATCAGCGAGAGCACGCTCAAGACTCATCTGCAATCGATCTACCGAAAGCTCACTGCGCGAAATCGGCTCGAGGCGATCAACGAAGCAAGGCAGCTCGGAATTCTGCCGCCCATCGATCCCAACTCCACTCAGAAGTGACCCACTCCCGTCCCTTGAGTCCCATCGCACGAGCGCGGGAAGGGTTCCGGAGCAATTGAGCACAGGCGTCGGTGATCGAAACGACGTCTTCGCCGTCGACGATGAATCCGGTCTCGCCATCGATGACTGCATCCGGCGCGCCACCCGAGCGGCCGACGATGACTGGTAGAGCGCAACCACTCGCTTCGAGATAGACGATCCCAAGTCCTTCCACCTCAAGACCGGCCAAACGATCACGTGACGGCATGGCAAAGATCTCAGCGATCGAGAGATAGAGCGGCAATTGCTCGAGCTGCAGACGCCCCACAAAAGTGATGGCATCACGTACCTCGTTGCGCCTTGCAATCGATTCAAGCCGCTCACGATATGGCCCCTCTCCTACAAGGATGAGGTGCACTTCCGGGAACTCCGCCCTAAGGCGCGCTATCGACTCGATCAATCGATCCTGCCCCTTGCGATGGACAAGGCGACCCACGGAGATGATGATCTGCTTTCCATCCAAACCAAGTTTTGAACGTATCTCACTCTTGCGCTGATCCTCGTTGATCGGAGAGAAGTGTTCGAGATCGATTCCTGGTGCGATTTGGATCAGCTTCTTTCGATCTCTCTCGCGCACACCCTGACTGATCTCCGCCTTGGTGTAACGAGTGAGGTATCCGAGCGCATCAAGTGAGCCTGCGATGGTCCGCATCAGAGCCGAGAATGGCGGGATCTTCGCCCACCACACCTCGTGACCATGGGTAAGGGCGATCGCTCGAAGCGTGTTCTTGCGACGCTTGAGATAGGGCGTCATGAGTGCAAGAGGGGCGGCAGCACCGAACCAGAGGTGTGTGACCTCCTCCTTCTCTATGATCCTTGAGATCGCTCTGATGACTCGTGGCGTAGGAAGCAGGATTCGGCTTCGATCTCTAAAAACACGGACACCGTGTGCGTCCTGCCACTTCTTGTCATGAACATCCGCACCGTTCTGATCAGATGTATAGACAAGAGTCGAGCCGGGGTCCATACGCGCGAGAAGACCCATCACGAAGGTTTCGATGCCTCCAGCGCGAGGTCCGAAATCGTTGGTGATGAGGAGGATCTTTGGGCTAGAGACGCCTTGCACCGACATATGGCTTTCGTCCGAACCAGGCACCAAATGTCGCGACTTGAACTCGCGCCCCTGGGCGCGGAGCATGAACCATCTTGTTACCGCCGAGGTAGATACCGACATGGGATATCGGTCGACCGAAGAAGATGAGATCGCCCGGTTTGAGCGCGCTCCTTGCGACACTCTTACCTCGATTGAACTGAGCTCGCGAGGAGTGTGGCAGCGAGACCCCTGCTGATTGGAAGGCTCGCATCGTCAGTCCGCTGCAATCCCACCGGGTAGGACCAGCGGCGCCAAAGACGTAGTTGTCGCCAATCTGATTCATGGCATAGCGAAGTGCAATACCTGCTCTACCGGAGACTGAATTGAGACCCCTCGCAGCCGCCAACGATCGCCTCTGGGCTTCGTCCTGCTCCTTCTTATTGAGAGCGGCGAGACGAGCTCGGTCTTCTTTGCGGAGCTTGTTGAGGAGGGCCTGTGCTTCCTTCAATTTCGATTGAGCGAGAGCGGCTTGTTTGCGATAGCGAGCCTCAGTTGCAGCGACGATCCTGACCTTCTGTTCCACCGTGATGGAAGTCGCTTCCAAACGCTGCTTTGCTACCGCGTACTTGCGCAATTGTGCGGACTTGCGGCGGGTGACCGCTTCAAGCGAGCCAGCAGCCGAGAGATAGAGGGTCGGGTCCTGCGAGAAGAGAAGTTCCAAGGAGTCCGAGAGCCCGCCACTCATGTACTGCGAGTTTGCAATGGCACCCAAGGATTGTCGAAGTCGTTCGAGGGATGCTTTCTGATCGGCCTCCTCGGCCTGAACCGAAGAGAGTTGCTTCTTGAGGTTAGCCAACTGAACCTTGGCGGCTTGGGCGCCCTCTGCTGCCTCAGCGGCATCCTCTTGGAGCATGATGACTTGGGCCCGCACCTCTTCGATTGTGGGTTTCGCCTGTGCAGGCGAGGCAAGCGAAGCGGCGAGCACCAGTGCGAGGACGAGCGTTCCTCTCGAGCGCAGCATGTGGGGAGGGTAACGGCATGGGTCTTCGCCTCTCAATTTGAGACGAGTCTGCTAAGCGTGAATCAGCCGAAATTCACAGGAAGGAAGCGCATCGGAGGCACCAAACCTCGAGAAGAGAGTAGGGCGAGCGCTTGATCCGTGGCGGGGTCAGTCTCCTCGCCACTGGTCTCCTCTGATCTCAGCCTCTTAGCCGATGTCACGAGAGAGTCGATGGAGATGATGACCGAGACGACGCAATCGTTACAGGCTTCATTCTCGGTGAGACTTGGATCGTAGAGGGCACAAGATTCGCAATCGATGATCATGACGAAAGACTAGGTTTGACCACTGACATGAACCCGACCTTGAGTCCCGAACCACTCCCCAATGAGGTCAAGGTGATCGCCTCTCTTCTCATCGATCCGAAGGGCCGTGTTCGGGACGGGGTCAGTTCCAGACCCCTCAGCTCTGCCGAGGATCGCCAGCGCTTCCTCGCCCTTCGAGCCCTCGCCGATTGCATCGTGATCGGCCGAAGGACATCGGAAGCCGAGTCCTATGCCAATACAAAGGTCCCGGTGGTCGTCTACTCAAGGAGAACCCAACCGATCACTCGATGGGATCTCGAAATTGAGCGCCTGCAGAGAGAGTACGGACCTCGAATCGTGATCGAAGCTGGGCCAGATCTCTTAGAGCAACTCTTAGAGGAGGATCTGATCGATCGCCTCTATCTCACCAAGACATCACGAGAGAGTAACGATGAAAGTAGTCCGCGCCTCGACCTCAGAGTCCTCGACAGAGAAGGCGCCATGGATCTCATCGAGAGGATTCAGGGATCAGAGGATCTCTTCGAGGTCTACCAACGAAGATCGCTATCGAGGCGATGACCTCCAGATCAGCCCAGTGCGATCGTGGCAACGCCTGTCACTGCAGTGACGACACCGGCATATTGGATGCGGTGTAGTCGCTCCTTGAGGATGCCGAAGGCGAGCATCGCTGTGACGATTGGGAAGAGTGAACCGAGGACGATCGCGATTGAGACAAGGCCCTTTGTCGTTGCTATGCCAAGGGTCAAGTTCGCAAGGAAGTCTGCGATGCCGACGAAGATCAGCGCGGGATAGTCGCGAGCTGCGAAGCCTCCGGTAGTACGAAAGTAGAGCGCCAGAAGAATCACAATAGTCACCGAGGCGACGCGCATCGATGTCATCGTAAGGAGTGGAGCGGTCTCAGATCCACGCCATAGGAAGGTCAATGAGAGACCGAAGAAGACCGCAGCAGCCACGCCAAGTAAGACGGGACGAAATGTCGCACCCTTCAACTCAGGACCGCTTGCCATGAATGCTCCTGAGAGAGCGATCGCCATCCCGAGAAGTTGAACGGATGATGCGCGTTCACCACCGATGAAGGCGATCATCAGTGGGATCAAGGCCGAGAGTGAAGCGATCGGCGCTACAACTCCCATCCGACCCGTTGCCAGTCCGGTGTAAAGCGAGACCAAGCCGATGAAACCAGTCAATCCAGCGATCACGCCGGAAACGAAGTACCCGTCGAATTCCAGCGTCGGTGAGACGAAGGAACCAGTGAGGATGACTGCGAGCAAGGCAAAGACCAAGCCAAAGACTTGCGAGAAACCTGTGACTGCAAGCGCCTTGTAGCGCTTGGAGAGATTCCCGCCAAGAAAATCTGATGTTCCCCAGAGCAGGCTTGATAGAAGTGCAAGAAGCGCAGCCATGACGCGCGAGCCTACACGCGCCTCCCTCGAATCATCATGAGGGACTTCTACCCTTCTCCTATGGGTGAGATCGCCAAGTTCTTCTCGCAATTCAAGGATGAGATGGCCGCCTTGGATTTGCGAAGCGAGATCCTGCTCGAGGAAGTTCCACCGCCGACGAAACTCGCGCCACTCGCCTATGCCGTCACAGCAGATATCCCGCTGAGTGAGGATGAGGATCCTGAGAGCGATGACGGTGACTATGCGACGGGGCGGTTCGTCCTCCTTGCGGATCCGGAGTACAAGGAAGCATGGCAGGGTGAATTCCGCGCAGTGACATTCGTTCGCGCACCGATCGATGATGAGATGGCCTTTGATCCGATGCTCAACGATGTCGGGTGGAGCTGGCTCGAAGATGCGCTACGCAACGAGGATGCCAGCGCGATAGCACTTAGCGGCACGGTGACTCGAGTGGCGAGTAAGTCCTTCGGACAATTGGCGCCGCAACCGGATCAATCCGAGATCGAGATCCGAGGTTCATGGACACCGACCGAGGGTGCGCTGCTGATCAATCATGCGAGAGCCTGGATCACCCTCCTTGAGATGGTGGCGGGTGTAGTGCCACTGCCTGAAGGCGTCGCTTCATTGAACCGTCGTCGATAGTCGCGGCTGCAGCACGTGCGCGTTCATCGTATGGTGATGAGGCAGCCTTGAGCCAAGAGATCGAAGAGCCAGTCGAACCCTTCCCCCTCCATAGACCGCGTTTCGAATTAGCGCCTCTCGTCATAACCGCGGACCAGTTCGAGATGGCAATCGCTGAGCTAAGTCAAGGAAGTGGAGCGCTGGCAGTCGATGCCGAACGCGCCTCTGGTTATCGCTATTTCTCAAACGCATACCTCTTCCAGTTCTATCGTCGCGGAAGTCGGATATTCCTGGTAGATCCCACGACGCTTCGTGATGAAGAGAAGCTGATCCAAGAATTCAATCAACGCCTCGGTGGCGATGAGTGGATCATCCATGCGAGTACGCAGGACCTTCCGTGTATTCGAGAGTTCGGCTTTTCGCCGCGATTTCTCTTCGACACGGAGCTAGGGGCTCGCCTCGCGGGCTTGCCTCGAGTGGGTTTAGGTCCACTTACCGAGCAATTACTCGCGCTCTCCCTCGCCAAAGAACACAGCGCTGTCGA
>WLDY01000020.1 GCA_009704555.1 Actinomycetota bacterium
AGTCGCTTCGAGTTGTAGTTCAACTTAGGAAGACTCGCCAACCCCCACCAGCCTTCATAGCCATGTTCGACGCTCTTATCCCAATAGAAGAAACTCCGCTCGGCTGACTTTCGATCCTTGATGGCCTGCTTGAGCCACCGATGTCCAGCTCCGCAGTGATTCGTAGTCAAGTCCCCCATGATCTTGATGCCCGACTTTTCGGCGGCGGTGCGAAGTTTGATCAGAGACTCATCTCCACCCAAGAGTGGATCGACATGGTCGAATGAGGATGCGTCGTATCGGTGGGTAGAGCGGGCGGGGAAGAATGGCGTGAAGTAGATGCCATTCGCTCCAAGTTCCTCGATGTGGCTCAACCGCTCTCGCACACCATCAAGGTCACCACCGAAATACTCGATACCTGTGCTCTCGTCTCGACCCTTCGGTAGGTCGCCCCAATCCCTTGGGACGAAGCGATCAGGTCTCTCCTTCCGATACTTCCCCGTGGTCGCAAAGCGATCGGGGAAGATTTGATAGAAGACGGAGCGTCGGATCCAACGAGGATATTCCCGCATCGCAAGGAGTTGGAAGTCCTCTGCGCTAGTGACATCGTGATTTTGTACCCCTCGTGCAGTCAGCCATCGATAGCGGTCACCATCGATCAAGAGGAATCGATAACTCGTCTTCCTATTGATGATCGGGGAATCGACACTCCACCACTGCTCTCGTGAACCCTTGGGGAGATCAGCCGATCTCACCATCGGAAAGAATCGTGGTTCACCATCGTGATAGATCCGAAGGACCGCCTCCTTGATCGGAAACTCTTCACCAGCGCGGAAACGAAAGGTCACATACTCGCCTAACTCTGGCGAGCTCGTACTCAAATAGAGCTCACTGCCATCATGGTGTGGGGATCGAAAGAGTGATCGGTTTCGACTCATAGCGCTCTCCTTTCGATGAAACGACGAGAGCTTTCACTCGCCTTTCTCCTGAGTATTGATTGGGATCGACATAGACATTGAAAGGTCGATTGAGATCTACACCTAATGAACGCCAAGAAGACCCATCTTCGATGAAGAACTCTGCTCTCGAAAGGTCGTCGCTCTTCACCGAAGCTGTGACCTTCTGGAACCCAGTCAAGAAGTCCTCTTTCGCCGTCAGACCTCCTAAGGTGATGCGAGTCTCCGTGATCTCACGCTTTGCTTCAAGCACGAGAGTAGAAAGTGGCGGCATGACTACCTCCACAGAAGTTCCACGAGCACTCACCTTCGCTTTACCAAAGATCTCTCGCCATGAGGATCGAGTCGCAGTGGGAATGAGGGCGGTTGAGGTCTTGGCCGAGTTATTGAAGATGACGAGGTACTCACGAGATGAATCATGATCCCGCTTTGAGAGAGCGAAGATGGGACCTTTCGCGAGCCGCACCTGCATCTGACCATTTGAAAGTGCTGGGTATTCGCTTCGCAACTTCGCCAAACGTGCCAAGTATCGAGATATGGGATGTGACCGCTCTGAGAAGGAGTCGCGAGAACCTATCGGTTCACTTCCAACCCTCTTCTCTGTCTTCCACATCGTCACCTTGGTCGCGAACATGTCCTGCCGGGCGCGCTGATCATTGCCATTCTCGGAGCCGGTCATTCCTACCTCGTCGCCGTAGTAGACGACGGGTATCCCTCGACTCAGGTAAAGGAGCGCATGGGCCAACTTCACTCGAGGAAGCAACTCCGAATCAGGGTTCCTCTTCTTCCCTTCGATCAGGAACGCCACCCGACCCATATCGTGGTTTCCAAGGAAGGTGACCAAGTTCTGTGCTGATGAGTTCGCAGTCGTGTAGTAATCGTCATACTCGAAGAGATTTCGTAACGTCTCCCCACCAGAGCTTGCTGCTGCATATTCCACGGCAACTCGCTGGAATGGGAAGTCGAGGACGGTTTGGATCTGATTGATCCTCACGAAGTTCATCAACTCGATCGGTACCGTCTCCCATACCTCACCGAAGATGGTGAAGTCAGAGATACCTCTCGACGTAGCACTCGTACGAATCAATGGATCCCAACGCTTGAAGAACTCGTTGTCGAGATGTCTTGCCGTATCGACTCGGAATCCCACGAAGCCATACCTCTTGATCCACTCACCGTAGACATCGGCGAAACCTCTGTAGACGACCTCTTTCTCGGTGGCCAAGTCATCCAAGCCATAGAAATCACCATCTCGCATACAGGAGCCCTCGCTCCAACAGCTGCGCATATCTCCAACGTTGTGATAGTTGGCGATGTCGTTGAGCCAGGCAGGATTCTTGATCTCCTTGTACTTCTCTGGGATGTAGGCCCTTCTTCCCTCGTACCAGACGATGTCGCCGGTGTGGTTTGTGACCACATCGAGAACCAACTTCAGCCCTAACTTCTTCGCGCATGCACTCAATCTCTCCAGATCCTGATTGCTGCCAAGGCGCGGTTCGACATTTAGGAAATCGACTCCCCAGTAGCCGTGATATCCCGCGCCACCTTCAGTCGGAGGTTGCTGCACCACAAGTGGTGTGAGCCAGATGGTGGTGAAACCCAACCGCTTCAATCGCACCAAACCATCGTCCTTCGCATCTCTTGGATCACAACTTCCGGTCAGACCTTTGAGATCACCGCCATGGAAGAAAGCGGTATGTGTTGGGTCAAATCCAGGACCTTGGTCGTTGCTTGGATCGCCATTGCGATACCGATCTGGCATCACGAAGTAGATGACCTCGCGATCAAGACCTGTTCGGGGAACATCGATCTGACTTTGGTTCGCCCTTGATTGCAGAGCCAATGGAGTTGTGAGGATGAGAGCGAGAGCGGTGGCTGTGACCACCAGAGAGTTGAAGATGTAGCGAGGGCTCATCCCTTGACGGAACCTGCAGTCAATCCACTGATGATGTAGCGCTGGAGACTAAGGAAGATGATGACGATCGGGATGGAAGCGATGATTGATCCTGCGGCGAACGGTCCCCAGTTCTCTGAGAACTGCCCGCCGATGAATTGCTGGAGACCGACCGCGACAGTCCTACTCTCCATATCGACGAGGAAAAGCCGCGCCAAGATGAACTCGTTGAAGGTGCCGATGAAACTCAAGAGCGCCACCACTGCCAGGACCGGAGCGGCAAGAGGGATGAAGATCAACCAATAGGTCTGCACTGGGGTCGCGCCATCGATCTTGGCAGCTTCATCGAGTTCGGTTGGGATCGAATCGACGAAACCTTTGAGCAACCAGATGTTCACGCCCATCGCGCCACCTAGATAGATGAGGATCAAGCCGGCTTGCGTGCCAAGTCCTAGGCCAGGAGCGAAGGTATAGACCCGCTCCATGATCACATAGACAGCAGAGAGCGCGAGGATCGCGGGGAACATCTGGATCAAGAGCAGGATTTGGATTCCTGCCTTCTTGCCCTTGAATTTCAATCGGCTGAAAGCGAAAGCGGAGGCTGCTCCGACCACTACGGAGACGACTGCGACGAAAGAGGCGATCACGAGCGAGTTCTTCATCCAGGTCATATATGGGATTCGTTCGTCAGTGAAGAGCAGTTTGTAGTTCGCGAAGGAGATATCGGTCGGGATGAAAGAGGTGATCTTCAGGCTCCCACTCTCATTGAACGATGTGATGACCACGAGATAGAGCGGAAAGAGCGCGAAGACGCACATGATGATTCCCGTGATGTGTCGCCACAGGTTCTCGCGGAGCCACTTGGTCATGAGAAACTCTCCAACACCTTGGATCGCTTGACCCCATAGAGCGATATTGCGGCGACGATGAAGAAGATGATCACCGAGATCGCACTTGCAAGGCCTAAGTCTTGGATATTGCTACCGAAGGCGATCTGATAGGTGTAGCTGATCAAGATATCGGTAGCGCCGGCTATCTCGCCATCGAGCTGTTGTTTCGGTCCCCCGCCGGTGAGGAGATAGATGAGGTTGAAGTTATTGAAATTGAATGCGAAGGATGCGATCAAGAGTGGTGAGAGGATCTGTAGGAGAAGTGGGAGTGTGATGCGGCGGAAGACTTGCCTTGGATTCGCGCCATCGATCGCCGCTGCTTCCAACAATTCGCCTGGAATTGCTTGCAGCGAGCCGCTACAGACCAGGTAGAAATAGGGGAAGCCGAGCCAGAGATTGACCAGAATGACTGCGACGCGAGCGAATGTCGGATCCTGGAACCAAGCGATCTGCTGACCGAGGATCTCGTTGATGGCGCCGAATTCGGTGTTGAACATACCGCCCCAGATCAAGATCGACATGATGCTCGGTACCGCATAGGGCAGGACGAGAATGGAGCGATAGATCCGGCGGCCCCGAATCGGTTTGTTGAGAGCGAGGGCTAGCAGGAGACCAAAGGCGAACTGTGTGATTACGGTCAGCGATGCGAAGACCACGGTCCAGACGAATACGGAGAAGAGCGGCGTTCGGACGCGATCGTCCTGCACGAGGCGTGCGAAGTTGGAGAACCACGCCGGGTCGCGCCACCCAGGTTCTAATTTCTCTTCCGGGTCATCGACGTTGACATAGTTTCCATTGCCATTGTCGTCATAGAGAGCGCCAGTGATCAGACTTCGGAATTGGTCGGTCGGTTGTAGATACTCCAAAGTCTGTCGGAGGACTACACCGACATTGAGGCTTTCGATGGTGAGGAAGTACTCCCCGTCGAACTTGAAACGTAGCGATGCGGCCTTGCTCGATGAGATCTTGCCTGGGGGAAGTGGAGTGAAATCCGGTGCTGACTGTGCGACACCGATCTCATCGATCTCAAGGCTCTCGGGATCGAGTGGGATCCGATCACTGACTGTGGAGATGAAGTAACTTGAATTGTTGATATCCGATGCAAGGAGAGCGAACTCGCCACGATATCTGCCGACCACGATATCGAAAGCAGTCCCATCAGGATCGGATTCGACCGCGAGCGCCTTGATGCGCTCGATTGCCTGCTCTTTGCTGATGTAGTTGCCCGTGCGATAGTTGTAGGTCGACATCACCACGGTGTAGAGGATTGGAGTGATGACGAATGCAGTAAGGAGCAGTACGCCCGGTAGGAAGAATTTGAGTGGAACTCGCTTCTTGCTGAAGTAGGTGTAGTTGAGAAGGATGATGGCTATCGCTAAGAAGAGCGCGATTGCGTACTGCTCCTGAGCGAAGGCGCTCTGAGTGAGCATCAAGAGGACAGCGGTGATCAACGCCAAGGAGATCGCCTTGATGACGAAGGCGACTTTCCCTCGGATCAGCGTCGTCAGCATTGCACTCCTTCACGTGCCAGTAGGAAGTTCGACCATAAAGCCGGAGAGGGAACTAGCGTGGAATCTCCTCCCACACCAGTTCCCTCTACTTATCCTTCTTCGGACTTGCTCGATTCCTATTTAGGAACCACTTGGATGACTAGAGATCACCCTTTGCGAGAGCAAGGTTTGCGCGATAGATGGCAGCAAGCTTCCTTGCCTCAACTGTCGCGTCCTTGCCATCTACTAGCACAGCAGTCCAATAGGCAGGCAGTGAGTCCCAATAGCTCTTACCGCTAGGACCGTTCAGTACTGCGCCGACCTGTGGGACGCTCGCTGCAGCAGCTGCTGCACCGAAGCCCTTCTGACCAGCGGCAACAGATGCATCGTTCGCTGCACCCTTCTCAGCTGGTGGACGCTTCTCGATCTTCTGATAGGCGACTTGGCCTTCAGTTGATCCAAAGAAGTTGACGAGAAGTGACTTTGCAGCCGCCTCAAGTCCACGAGTCTTTGCAAAGGAAGTGAGCATCGCACCAGAGACGGAACCGAATGCCTTACCTGGTGAAGTCGCGTTGACTCCCGGTACTGGCATCAAGTTCATAGTGAAGCCTTTGGCGGTGTAATCAGTCCACTCCCAGTTTCCGATGACTGCGAATGGCACAGTTCCGGCGAGGAAGTTGTCCTTGCAACCAGCATCAGTCGCGGGGAAGAAGCCATTGCTCTTGTTTCCATCGAGGAGATATGTCTTCACGTTGTTTCCAAAGGTGGTCGGGTTGAAGACGCGACCAGTGTTGATCGTTCCATTGGAGTTGAAGAAGTAGGCATCTGCACCAAGCGCGGAAGCGACTGAGTGTGCACCCCATGACATACCGCCACCTGCGACACAGAGACCGGCCTTGAGGCTCTTGGAAGTCTTGTTCGCCTTGTAGTAATCGACCATCTCACCGAAGGTCTTCGGCGCGGTGGTGACCAACCTGGTGTTGTAGATCATTGCGACGTTGTTGACGTCGACTGGGATTCCATAGAGCTTGCGCTTGTAGGAGAGGTCGTAGAACTGGCTTGGACTGAATCGCGCACGCTGTGCTGCGGTCAGTGTTAGCGGTGCCAACTTGCCGTTCTTGGCAAGAGTCGGAACCCAGTCATTTGCACCGACGACGATATCTGGACCAGTGGTCGCAGTCGCTTTATCGATGGCATCCTTGAGGGCATCGAAGTTCGCGAACGCTCTGACGGTGACGGTG
Organism: Actinomycetota bacterium; assembly: GCA_009704555.1. Classification (GTDB taxonomy): domain Bacteria; phylum Actinomycetota; class Actinomycetes; order Nanopelagicales; family Nanopelagicaceae; genus SYAN01. The sequence continues at coordinate 6,451 of WLDY01000020.1, forward strand.
TAACCCTGAACCCAGTTGGTCTTCGCTTTCAGCGCTTCACGGATATTTGGTCCACGGGTCTCATCAGCCCAGACAACGATCTCAGTCGTTGCGCTTGAAGGGACAGTGAAGATTCCGGCACCAAGCACAGCCGCTAATGCGACTGCAAGTGTCTTGAATCGAAACATGTTTCTCCTAATTTCCTTGCGTGCGAGGGTTCGCCACCATGCGATGGCGGATGGCATATTTCACTCCAGAATGGGCCAAAACGCCATGTATCGCCATGCGAGGCGGTGGGGTGAGTAGGCGCTATGCCCGGATTGTTATAAAGGCTTCTCTTTCAGAAAAGTCACTTATGGAGCTGGCTGACGGTCTCGTCCCAACCCTTGACATCCTCAGGTCGCCGTGGGCCCTTGCCGATATAGCGGGCGGACGGGCGGACCAAGCGTCCGGTGCGCTTCTGCTCCAAGATGTGAGCGCTCCAACCCGCCGTCCGGGCTGAGGTGAACATCGAAGTGAAGAGGTGGGCAGGGACCTCGGCGAAGTCGAGGACGATCGCCGCCCAGAACTCGACATTGGTCTCCAAGACTCGATCGGGATGTCGCTCCTGCAACTCAGCGAGCGCCGCCTTCTCCAACTCAAGCGCGACCTCATAGCGAGGAGCACCCAACTCTTTCGCGGTACGACGAAGTGTGCGAGCACGTGGATCCTCGGCGCGATAGACGCGATGACCAAAGCCCATCAAGCGCTCCTTGCGATCCATGATCCCCTTCACATATCCGCGGGCATCACCGTTCTTCTCCACTTCTTCGATCATGTGAAGGACGCGCGATGGCGCTCCACCATGAAGTGGGCCAGACATCGCGCCAATCGCACCAGAGAGTGATGCGGCGACATCTGCACCCGTCGAGGCGATGACACGTGAAGTGAATGTGGATGCATTCATCCCGTGCTCAGCCGCAGAGACGAAGTAGGCATCGATCGCTCGGACATGCTTTGGATCGGGTTCGCCGCGCCAGCGAATCATCATCCGCTCGACGACAGTATGTGCCTTATCGATCTCCGATTGCGGGACCATCGGTTGCCACGTTCCACGTGCGGATTGCGCGACATAAGAGAGGACCATCACTGATGCGCGAGCAAGGTTGTCACGCGCTTCCTCGTCGGAGATATCAAGAAGTGGCTTCAAACCCCATGCAGGAGCGAGCATCGCGATCGCAGATTGCACATCGACGCGGACATCACCGGAGTGGACTGGGAGTGGGAACGGTTCCGCAGGTGGCAGGCCAGGATTGAACTCATCATCGACGAGCAGACCCCAGACATTGCCGAAGGTCACGCGCCCGACGAGATCATCGATATCGACACCGCGATAGCGGAGCGCACTGCCTTCCTTATCGGGTTCGGCGATCTCTGACTCGAATGCGACGACGCCCTCTAGACCTGGTTTGAAATCGCTCATGACGCTCCCTTTCCGGATACCGCCCTATTCTCTCCATCACCTACCGCCAAGACAAACCCGAGGTAGTGACGTTAGATACACCCATGGATGAAGACCTTCGCCAACGCCTGAAAGAGATGCGACGCAGTTACGGCGAAGAAGGGCTCGTCGAGGATCGACTCCCCAATGAACCGTTCACCCTCTTCACTCTCTGGCTCCGCGAAGCGAGTGAGAATCCATATATCGTCGAGCCGAACGCCATGGTCCTCGGAACGAGCGATCTCACCTCACGCACCGTGCTCTTGAAGGACATCGCGGGTGAACGCTTCACCTTCTTCACCAACTACGGATCTCGGAAAGCAAAAGCGATCGATGCCGAGCCACGAACCACTCTCCTCTTCCCCTGGTATCCGATGGAACGCCAGGTGATGGTGACCGGCTGGGCCGAGCGAGTCTCCGAATCAGAATCCGATCGATACTTCGCGAGTAGACCTTATGGGAGTCAGATCGGTGCCTGGGCAAGCCATCAATCAGCGGTGCTCGCCTCTCGCGAAGAACTCCAGTCCCGCTTCGAAGAGCTCTCTGCGCGATACCCGCAAGGGTCAGTGCCAAGACCACCACATTGGGGTGGCTTTGGCGTCACGCCTGAGACGATCGAATTCTGGCAGGGGCGACACTCACGACTTCATGATCGGATCCGTTTCACACGTGATGGCGATCATTGGCAAAGGGTGCGCCTCAACCCTTGAACTACCTCTAATCTTTCCCTTATGTCCGAATCCACGACGCCCGATAGCGCAAAGAAGATCACGATCCCGGACTCCTTGAAGCCAAAG
>WLDY01000021.1 GCA_009704555.1 Actinomycetota bacterium
CTCGCACCAGGACCTCACCGCGAGAGAACTTCGGCACCGTTCCCGAGAGCGCTGCTGTACCTACGACTACGAGCGCGGCGGTGGTGGCTTGAAGTGGCGTGAATCCAAAGATGTAGATGAGCATAGGAACTGCGAGCATCGCTCCGCCTGCCCCCACGAAACCTAGGACGAGACCGATCACTCCACCTGCGAGTATCGCGAGGATCAGTTCCACGCCTGCACTATCCCATAAGAAAACCCCGATGGAGCTTTCCACCGGGGTTTTCGAAGTGAAGTGCGAGTTACATGTCGAAGAAGTGATCGACCGTCACAGAAGGACCGAAGTCAGCGCCGGTTGCGACGAGGACGAAGATCACGAGAGCTGCGCCAGCGAGTGCGAGGTTCTTGAAGAAGTTGATCATCTCGCCCTGCTTTGCTTGAGCGTCCTGGATGGTCCAGAAGTTATGCATCATGAATGCGGTCGGTACCAGGAAGATGGCGAGGAGAAGGGCGCCGAGATCTGCGTAGATGCCGAGCGCTACGAAGAGGCCGCCAAGCAGGATCATGAATCCGGATAGGAGGACCATCAACTTCGCGGCTGGCACCTTCTTGAATTGTGCATAGCCGGACATCGCATCACGCTGAGTGAAGTGGGCGATACCTGAGTTGATGAAGAGCAGCGCGAAGAGCACGCGGCCGATGAGTAGGACGATATCCATGGATCTCCTTTTTCTTTTGTCGTTCTCTTGTTTTGTTCTCTTGTCGAAGACGCAGATCTGATTGACCTGCTTACTGAGAGGAAGGTTAGGAGAATTTAGTTGAAATTTCAACGAAATCACGCTCATCAGGTCGCGTGTCGCAGGGCCGGTTGACGGTGTCAGGCCCCGCCTCTAGGGTTAGAACAAATGTTCTAAAACCCTCAACTTCAGATTGAGTCTACCTATGCCAGAGATACCTCGTTCCGAAATCGCGCTCTTCGATGGCGAGCCGATCGAGTTCACCTATCGCAATCGTCGCTATCGGGTCTACGCCGTCCTTTCGCGATGGCGCGAAGCTGGTGGTTGGTGGAACCGAGCTAGTGATGGGAACTATCGCCCTGATGATGGCGCGCGTGCTCTCTGGCGAGTGGAGGCTGCACCAGTTGGTGCGATGACCACATTCGAGATCGAGCGGATCGATAACGCCGATCTCACCGATGAGCAGTTAGCCGAGGGTTTCCTATGGCGAATCCGACCTACATCGCGTTCGAAATCAGACCCGAGATCCGAATACCAGAGCGATGTCTCATGAACCATTCATCCACCTTCGCGCTGTCAGTGGATATTCATTCAAGTTCGGTACCGCATCACCAGATGATCTGATTGCTGCGGCTACGCGATATGGGATGCCAGCGCTCGCTCTCACCGATCGAGACACTCTCGCTGGGACGATCCGATTCGCCAAAGCTGCTTCAAGATTCGGCATAACACCGATCATCGGTATCTCACTGAGGTTCTTGAACGATAGAAATCGCGTCACTCTCCTTGCTCGCTCCGGCGGTGGTTATCCTGCTTTGGTCCAACTTCTTACCTATATCAACACTCACGGTAGCGCTATCGGCGATACCCAGATTCATACTCAAAAGCGAAAGCCCCTCCTGACGCAGGAGATATTGATCGAGAAGAGCGAACTCACCAAGGAATTGATACTCCTTCACGGGCCCGACTCCTTCCTCCAAGAGAGCATCTGGAATCGAAGGCGCGAACTCGCTCTCAGCCATCATCGATCGCTCGAATCGCTCTTCGCGGAACAGGTGGTCGAATGCGTCTCGCATCTTGCCTCCCTTGGCCCGAGGTCGACCGCCTTCGCTGCTCGCTCCCTCTCTTTTGCACGGGAGGAGGGGCTTACCGCGGTCATAAGCAATGAGATCAGGATGCTCGCTCGCGAGGATGCACCGATCGCTGATGTCCTCGATGCCGCACGCCATCTCTCGCCTTTACATGAGAAGAACGTTAAGCGGATGAATGCAGAGGCGTTCTTCAAGTCCACCGGTGAGATGGATGAGGTGATCCGAGATATCGCTCGTATGGCAGGTGAGCGCAGTGGTGGGAGATTGCTTCGTGATACCAGGGCCTTGGCAGAACGCGCGATGCTCTCACCAGAGCGTGACATCGGCCTTGGCGAGATCCATCTGCCAGAGCCGGAGATGGTCGGTGCGCGCGATGAGCGAGAGATGATCCAGATCTTCCAAGATCGAAATCTCGCAGGGCTCAATCGCCGTTATGGGGACCTTCCATCGTCGAGATACGAGAGTGCGTTGCAACGGATGCGCGAGGAACTCGATGTCATCCGGATCCTTGGCTTTGAGTCCTACTTCCTCACTGTCGCCGATATCGCCGAGGCGAGTCGGAAGTTAGGGATCCGCGTCGCAGCGCGGGGCAGTGGCGCCGGCTCCTTGGTCTGTCATCTCCTGGGAATCAGCGCGATCGATCCGCTGGAACATGGTCTGATCATGGAGCGATTCTGTTCGCCACTGCGACGAGAGTTGCCGGATATCGATATCGATGTGGAGTCGGCGCGAAGACTCGAGATCTATGACTTGGTCCATGAGAGATATGGCAATCAGGTCGCGACCGTCGCGATGGTGGAGCGTTACCGAGCGAGACAAGCGATCCGAGATGTGGGGATGGCGCTCGCAATTTCGCCCACCGAGATCGAGATTTTGGCGAAATCGATGCCACATATCCGCGCCGGCAGGATCTCGGAAGTGATGGCAAGACTTCCAGAGCTGCGTTCACTGGAACATTCGCGTTCGAACTCCTCGCTCCTCGCGATGGCAATCGGCCTGGCAGAACGGTTGGACTCATTGCCGCGCAATCTTGCGATGCACCCTTGTGCGGTCGCGTTATCTGACAAGGCTTTTAGGACCAGGGCACCACTTGAGATCAATGCCAGCGGTTATCCGATGATCCAATTCGACAAGGATGATGTCGAGGAGATCGGTTTGTTGAAGCTGGACATCCTGGGTGTGAGGATGCAATCGACGCTCGCTTACACAATCGCCGAGATCAAGCGAGTGGATGAGGATGAGGTCGATCTGGATCGGATCCCACTCGATGATGTGAAGACCTTCGAATTGATCCAATCGACGAAGACCCTCGGCCTCTTCCAGATCGAGAGTCCGGGGCAGCGGGAATTGGTCGGCAAGTTCGCGCCATCATCGTTCAACGACTTGATCATCGATATCTCGCTCTTTCGCCCCGGTCCGGTCAAGAGCGACATGATCTCTCCCTTTCTCAATGCCCGACATGGCCATGCTCCTTCGAAGATGATCCATCCCGATCTCGAGCCGATCCTCTCCGAGACCGAAGGTGTGGTGGTCTTCCACGAACAAGTCATTCGAATCATCGCGACGATGACGGGTGCATCGCTAGCAGAAGGTGATGAGAGGCGAAGGGAACTCGGCACCCCTGAAGGTCAACAACGAGTCTGTGATTGGTTCTATCCCGCCGCTCTCGCTCGCGGATATCCACGGAGAGTGGTCGATGAGATATGGGAGGTACTGCGCGCCTTCGCTTCCTTCGGTTTCTGCAAAGCGCATGCCACTGCTTTCGCGCTCCCTACCTATCAATCTGCCTGGCTCAAAGCGCATCACCCAGCGCATTTCTTCGCAGGTCTTCTGACCCATGATCCAGGGATGTATCCGAAGCGATTGATCCTCGATGAGGTACGGCAGTGGGGGATCGAGATCAAGGGGCTCGATGTCAACGACTCTGATTCGGAGTATCGAGTGTTGCGAATCGATGAGAGTGATGGAAGGAAATATGCGATCTCTCTGGCCCTCAGTGAGGTTCAAGGGATCAGTGAAGAGGAGATCACAAGCATCATCGCCAATCGCCCCTACGGTGATCTGACCGATTTCGTCTATCGCTCTGGTGCGAGTCAACCGATCACAGAGGCGCTGATCCTCCTCGGTGGGTTCACCAGCATCTATGGCGATGAGGTCAATCGACGCGATCTCCTCCTTCACCTCGGAGATATCCATCGTCTTGCACGCGGTAGTGAGCGCAGACCTAGCGCGGGCCAGTTCACCCTTGGGTTCAAGGCGGAATTCACGGAGAGCGGATTGCCACGGTTGAGTAAGAGCGAGAAGGTGAGGTTGGAGCTCGATCATCTCGGCATGGATGTCTCACACCATCTCATCGAGTTCTACGCAGATTTCCTCAACCATATCGGTGCGGTGAAATCGTCAGAGTTGTTATCGCTACGCTCCAATTCTGAAGTACTGGTAGCTGGCGTGAAGGTCGCGTTACAGACCCCACCGATCCGATCCGGGAAGCGCGTGATCTTCTTGACGCTCAGTGATGGCCATGGGTGTAGTGACATCACCTTCTTCGAGGATGTGCAGTCAGAGGCAGCGGAGCTGCTTTATTCGAGTTCGCTCCTCTTGGTCAGAGCGGTGACGAGAAGGACCGGTGCACGTGGGATATCGCTACGTGCCATCAAGGCATGGGATCTCGCACTCTCATACGAAAGGTGGCGTAGCGTTGCGGTCTGTGAGTGAGAGGCCAGTGATCCTCCATGTCGATATGGACGCCTTCTTCGCATCCGTCGCAGAACTAGATCACCCGCAATACAAGGGGAGACCTCTCGTAGTTGGCGCAGGTGCACGTGGCGTGGTCTTATCGGCCAACTACCCGGCGCGGAAGTTCGGGATCCGCGCTGCGATGCCGGTAGCGAAAGCGCAACGGATGGCACCGAACGCGATCTTCTTGCCACCCGACCATGGTCGCTATAGCGAGGTCTCGGATTCCATCATGGAGATCTTCCATCGCTTCACACCCAAAGTCGAACCACTCTCACTCGATGAGGCCTTCCTCGACGTCACTGGATCCCAGCGCCTCTTCGGTAACGGCAAAGAGATCGCAGCTCGCATCCGACAGGAAGTCGAGAGCGAACAGGGGATCACCTGCTCGGTAGGTATCGCGACGACGAAGTTCATCGCAAAGCTCGCATCGGGAAAGTGCAAACCGAACGGGATGCTCGAAGTCGATGGGGAGAAGGTCCTGGAGTTCCTCCATCCGCTACCAGTCGGAGATATCTGGGGAGTGGGACCGAAGACCAATGAAGTATTGCTCAATCTAGGACTTCGCACCGTGGCTGACATCGCAACGACACCGCTCGGCACACTGCAGCGCGCACTTGGTGAAGCCTCGGGAAGTGCCATCTACGAACTGGCCTGGGGCAGGGATCACCGGGAAGTGATCAGTGATGAATCAGAGAAGAGCATCTCTGCAGCAGAGACTTTTGCTTATGACTTGGAAGAGAGCGAGGAGATCCTCACTGAGTTGATGCGATTGACCGAACGAGCAACTTATCGACTACGCCGTGCCGGATTGAGGGCGGGGACGATCTCGATAAAGGTGCGGTTCGCAGATTTCAAGACCATCACTCGCTCTAAGAGCATCGCAAATCCCGTCGATGGGATCGTCGAGACCTTCGCTGTCGCGAAACAACTCTTCCTAGCGCTACGACTCTCAGGTGTTCGGATCAGGTTGATCGGGATCTCGCTCGAAGGCTTGATCCCAGCGGAGTCCGCTCCAGAGCAGTTGGAGTTGGGGGCGAGAGCGAGAGGGTGGCGTGAGGCAGTCTCCGCCGTCGACCAAGCCCTTGCTCGCTTTGGAAAAGGCTCAGTCCGTCCGGCGCGATTGGTCGAACCCGAGGAAGACTCAGGGGATTCTGAACCTAGGGCGTAGAAATCGACATGACTGCCCCTCGAAAGAGGGACTACTCTGACGCTATGCCTCTTTCCGATGAAGAGAAGCGCCTTCTGGCCGAGATGGAGGCTGCGCTCGCAGTCGATGACCCGAAGTTGGTCTCAACCCTCTCGGGCAAGGTTCGCACCCCGAAGAAGAATCGGATGTTCGCGGGGATCGCACTCTTCTTCACTGGCATCGCCACATTACTCGGGGGATTGATCTCTCAGACCGTCCCGGTCGGGATCGTCGGCTTCGTACTAGCACTCGTAGGACTGGTACTCGTCATCTCGAATTTGGCCGGCAAGGGCGAGGTGGGTGTGAAGCAATCTCGACCCAAGCAGAAGCCGAAGTGGAGTGCGACTTTGGAAGAACGCTGGGAGCGTCGCCAGCAGGAGAACGAGTAATCACTTCATAAAGAGCGCGGTCAGACGCTTCGTCGTCAGAGCCGTTCCGATCAAGATCATCACCATGAAGTAGAGCACGTGGGTCAGTAGTCCGGCCGTGATGTTCCCCAACATCAATCCTCGAACCAATTCGATCGCATGCCAGAGCGGCAACGCCTGGATCACTGCCTGGATCCACTCTGGGAAGACCGTGATGGGATAGAAGGAACCGGAGAAGAGGAACATCGGCAAAAGCACGACATTGATCAGGTCCATCTGTTGGTACGTCTTCATGTACGACGTGATCGCCATTCCGACAGCCGAGAATGCGAAGGCGATGATCACCGCCGCCGGGATCGCAGCGATTGCCCACCAACTTGTGACCAATCCGAGCGGCGTGACGATTGCCATGAAGCCGATCGAGTAGATCAGACCCCGGAAGAGCGCCCAGATGATCTCGCCGAGAGCGACATCGAGTGTGCCAAGCGAGGTGGCCAGCATTGATTGATAGAGGCGGCCGTGTTTGATCTTGAAAAAGACATTCCAGGTGGAGTCATAGATGGCGCCATTCATCGCACTCGTCGCCAAGAGTCCAGGTGCGATGTACATCGCGTATGTGACTTCAGGTCCTTGGCCAGGGGCGACGGTTCCGATCAACTCTCCGATTCCGTATCCGAAGGCGAAGAGAAAGAGGACAGGCTCGACGAAGCCGGTGAGAACGACGATCCAATTCGAGGACTTGAAGGCGATGATGCTTCGCTCGATCACGGCGCCGGTCCGCCCCGCGAAATACTGTTCGCCACGCCTGCCCACCCGGCGTTGTGCGATAGCGACTGCGGAATCGATGATCACTTCGCCAACCGCCGTTCGAAGTTCTTGAAGGCCCAAGCGAGTCCGGCAACGAGAAGTGCAAGCATCACTGCGATGTGGATTACCACCAGCGGCGTCGCCAACTCGTAGTCATAGGTGAGGAATCGACCAAGTTCGGTTGCGTGCCAGAGCGGCGAGATCCAGCCGATGGGTTGCAGGAAGATGGGCATCGTCGATAGCGGATAGAAGGTTCCCGAGAAGAGGAACATTGGCATGATGATGAGACGGTTGATCACCGTGAGGAAGAGATCCTCGTTGTCGACGAAGGAGACGAAGCCGAGCATCAACGCTCCGAATCCTGCTCCGGCAAGGATGGCCACTGGAATGGCCATCCAGGCGGTAGGCGAATCAAGCGCACCGAAGAGATAGAGCAAGAGCCAGTAGCAAGTCACCGCGAAGATGGTTCGAACCATTGCAGCGAGAAACACACCCGTGGCAATCTGCCTGGGCGAGAGTGGAGTTGAATTCATCGCGAAGTAAGTCTTTTGCCACTTGAAGCCGTCGAGAGATGGAAAGACCACCTCATCCATTGCACCCGTGATCGCAGTCGTTGCAAGAAGTGCTGGCGCGATGAAAGTGAGATAGGGGACGCCTCCAACACCTTCGGATCCGAGATTCTGATCGACAAGTGCTCCGATGCCGATTCCAACTGAGACGAGATAGAGCATGGGATTAGCTAGAGCCTCAAATGCGATGACCCAGAAGAACTTCCACATATTGCGGATGCGAGCTTCCGTGACAGAGAAGGCGCCTTGGCGCGAGATCCGCTTGATGTTGACCAGGCGGAGAGATCCAACCCGCTGGCTCTCGACCTTCGCCGGGCCCATGTTCATGTCCATCATCTGGGCCATCAATCCACGAGAGAGCGACCGGTAAGTCGCAAGAAGACATCTTCGAGGGAGGATCGACGGACTAGCGAAGTCAAAGGATGCAGACCTTTTTTGTATACCTGCTCGAGTATCCCTTCCCCATCCTCGCCGTACATCAAGATGCGGTCTGGAAGTACTTCGATTCGTTCGCACAAAGTCGTCAACTGGTCCGACAGAGTCTGGTTTCTCTCTGAGCCGAATCGAACTTCCAAAACCTCTTTGGTGGAGTAGATCCGGATAAGTTCCTGTGGCGAAGCTTCCGCCATGATCTTTCCCTTGTCCATGACGATGAGTCGATCGCAGAGTTGCTCCGCTTCGTCCATGTAATGGGTTGTGATGAGGAGTGTGACGCCCAATTCCTTCAGTCGAAAGAGGCGATCCCAGAGGATGTGACGCGCCTGCGGATCGAGCCCAGTCGTCGGCTCATCGAGCATCAGGATCTCGGGTTCGCTGACTAGCGAACGCGCGATGGTCAACCGGCGCTTCATGCCGCCACTGAGCGCCTCGACCTTGGTGTTGCGCTTCTCCTCCAATTGCGCGAACTCCAGTAGCTCCTCGATCTTCTTGCGGATGAATGGGCGGGAGAGACCGAAGTAGCGCCCGTAGATGTAGAGGTTCTCCTCGACCGTGATCTGGGTATCGAGGTTGTCCGTCTGGGGGACAACGCCGAGGTGAGCCCGGATCTCAGGACCATGAAGGTCAGGGTCCTTGCCAAGGATGGTGATCTCGCCCCCGCTTCGCTGTGAGGTCGCGGCAATGATCC
>WLDY01000022.1 GCA_009704555.1 Actinomycetota bacterium
CGCAACCTCCGGTACATCAAGCTCAAGTATCGATGCGCAGGCGTCGCGAGTTGCAAGGAAGTCGTCATGCGCTGCTCGATAGGCGCCAGCAAGTGTCGCATCGCGCTGCAATCGCTCACTCATCTCGTTCATCATGCCGCTTCCCTCCAGCGTTGATATCGCAGCAGTCAGACGGGGACAGGTGGCGTAGTAATAGGTCGGAAATGGTGTGCCATCGCTAAGGCGTGGCGGGGTCTCCACCACATCCGGTGCACCACAAGGGCAGCGATGTGCGATTGCATATACATCGCGAGGAGTCCTGCCGAGTTGTTCCTCGATCGCAGCCAGGTCTGAATCAGACGGCTTCTCGCTCATCATCGATATCTCTAACTTCCAGCGCCGACGGCGGTGATGGAGGAGAGGAGGCGCGCATACCAAGGGATACCAAGCGGGAAGTTCTCCGCCACCGGCGCTGCCGTCACATCGCCGGCACTCTTCTCATCATCGATCCCAAGGACGATGTATTGCCTCTCACCGGGCATGACGAAATGCAAACGATCACGGGCCTGGGACTTGATGTACTCGGGATCGCGCCAACGTGCGAGTTCTGCTTGTGCTGCCTCAAGATCAGCGCGCGCCTGATTGACCTCGCCCTGCAAGGAACTTATCTGTGCACGTTGCACGAAGTAATTCTGCAGCGGTGGTGCGACCATCAGTGCGACGATGAAGAGGACGGTGAAGAGAATCAGCGCTCGTGGCGAACGAGCAGAGGATCTCTCATCGCCTGCCATGGAACCCCTTCGTCGGACTACTTACCAGCAAAGCGCGGGAAGGCGCCCTTGCCGGCGTACTTTGCGTTCTCACCCAACTCCGACTCGATACGTAACAACTGGTTGTACTTTGCGACGCGCTCACTTCGCGCAGGGGCTCCCGTCTTGATCTGCCCAGACTCACATCCGACTGCGAGATCCGCGATCGTCGTATCCTCAGTCTCACCACTTCGATGGCTCATCATCGTCGCATATCCGGCGCGATGCGCCATCGAGACTGCATCCAAAGTCTCGGTCAAAGTACCTATCTGATTGACCTTCACCAAGAGCGCATTCGCTGTCTTGCTCTCGATCCCCCGCGCGAGACGGGTCGGATTGGTGACGAAGAGGTCATCTCCCACAAGTTGTACTCGCCCACCGAGATCGGCGGTCATTGAGCGCCAACCATCCCAGTCATCCTCCGCCAGTGGATCCTCTATGGAAACCAGAGGATAGGAGGCGAGGAGTTCGCTGTAATAGGCGATCATCTCGCTCGCTGACTTGCTCTTGCCTTCAAAGGTGTACTTGCCATCAGCGAAGAACTCGGTCGCAGCTACATCGAGCGCAAGAGCGATCTCACTTCCTGGCTTGTAACCCGCTTTCTCGATCGCTTCGATGATGAGGTCGAGTGCGGCGCGATTGCTCTCAAGGTTCGGAGCGAAGCCACCTTCATCTCCGATCGATGTAGCAAGGGATCGCTTCTTCAACACTGATTTGAGGTTGTGATAGATCTCAGCTCCGGCGCGAAGCGCCTCGGAGAAGGAATCTGCGCCGATCGGCGCGATCATGAACTCCTGAATATCTACATTCGTATCTGCATGTGCGCCACCATTGAGGATATTCATCATCGGGACCGGCAATGTGGATGCAGTAGGTCCTCCGATGTAACGGAAGAAGGAGAGATCTGCACTTTCGGCGGCTGCTCTAGCTACTGCAAGCGATACGCCTAGGATCGCGTTGGCTCCGATCCTTCCCTTGTTTGGAGTGCCATCGACCTCCAGCATCGCGGTATCGATCTCGCGCTGATCTTGCGCATCGAGTCCTTCGATCGCAGGAGCGATCTCATCCATGACGAAGCCGACCGCCTTCAAGACACCCTTACCGAGATAACGATCTCCGCCATCGCGTAGCTCGACTGCCTCGAACGCACCCGTTGATGCCCCACTTGGGACTGCGGCTCTAGCGGCGGTGCCATCTTCGAGGACTACTTCCACTTCGACAGTGGGATTACCTCGAGAATCAAGGATCTCTCGAGCAAGAATCGCATCAATCAGCGCCATGTGAACTCTCCCTAGATCTTGGATCACTTTGCCAAGGACGAATCTTCGATGACTGCCTGGGTGAGTGAATTCTATCGCTCGCTCTCGACCCTTCGATCGATGCTCTCCGCGTATCGAAGTGTCGCCCGGCGTAACTCACTCTCGGGATCGATCCCCTTCTCGACCGCAACTCGGATGATCGCCAAGAGCGCTTGACCGATTTCTCCGTCAGCTAGTGATGCGAGATCACTATTGGTATCGACCGTAGGCATCTCCTTCGAGTTCTTCATCGCCCGCTGCAGATACTTCGTCGCAAGGGAGAGTGCTGGCTGCCCGGTCGGGACTCCATCGAAGATGTCCTCTCGAGACTTCTCTTGGTTCTTGATCCGCTCCCAGTTGCGCAAGACCTCACTGCTGGAATCCACCTGCTGCGATGGATCCGAGGTGAATACATGTGGATGTCGACTCACCAACTTAGCTGCGACACCCTCTGCGACGATATCTATGTCGAAAGGGTCGGACTCTCGCTCTTCGCCGATCCGTGCATGGAAGAAGACCTGAAGAAGTAGGTCACCCAGTTCCTCGACAATCTCATCACGATCGCCTCGTTCCACCGCATCGATGAACTCGTAGGACTCCTCGAGTAGATAACGAGTGAGGGAGGTGTGGTCTTGTTCCCGATCCCATGGACATCCACCCGGAGAGCGGAGCCGATCCATCACCTCACGGAGATGATGGAGCGGATCGGAATTCATCACTCTTGGCTTGTGACCGCGCCGTTGCTGTCGCCACCGGGCTTGACTGTGGCGGTCGCTGCATCCCAGACGCCATATCGAGGATTGAGAGTCACAGAGAGTTCCTCTGCCTTCTTCACGAGGAGTGACTGTTGCGCACTTGCAAGGTCCTCTCGCGAGATCCCTTGCGCAAGGAGCGCTTCGCCGACTCGCTCATAGATCTTCGAGGCGACGATGTACTTGTCGAGGTCGACTCGAGCGATGTTCGCACCGACGAGCGCGCCGGGTAATCCCTCCTCGCCGCCAAGTTGTTCGATGATGTATTGATACTCGGCATCGATCGCAGTCTGAGTGATCTCGATACCGAACTCCTTTGCCAACTCATCGAGTAAGACGACCGAGATATGGAACTGGATCTGCGAACGCGCAAGGAAGTCCTCGATCGGAAGCTCCAGGCCAGCAGTATCGACCTCGCCACGCTCCCGCATCACATCCTCAATGCTGGTCTGAACCGTCGCTATGGGAATCTCGACATCACCGATGATCGCAGCCGCATCCATCTTGGCGCATCCGGAAAGAAGCAAGAGAGCCGATCCCAATAGGAGGACCAATCGCACTTTGGCTCTTCTCATCTGCTTCCTACCTTCTCATCTCAGTGTCTCTGTCGATTCCGTGATTCGATGACATCGATCCGAAGGCACATTCTATGTGAGCGCTGTGAGCGCTCCTCGCACCCAAGCAAGCGTCTCCTCTTCCACTTCGCCGAGTTCTTCGTCACGCGAGCTCTTGCCTGGGGGCACCACTGATCCACCTAGTGGATGTGCGATAAGCAAGGCCTGAATCGCTCGCTTGTAGATGCTCCCTGGGTACAAACGCTTCATTCGCAATTCTCGTGACTCTGGCAGGGTGATGGGGGCCACTTTGAGATGTTGTCCTTGCCAGATCAATTCCGTTATCTCAAGTTCTCGTGCTTGATTACGGATGCGTGCAACTTCCATCAGCAGGCGGACTTCAGTGGGCATCTCACCGAAGCGATCCTTGAGCTCTGCGATGATCTCTTCGATCTCGCTCTCTTGATGTGATTCAGCGAGACGTCGGTAGATGTCGAGTCTCAGCCGATCCGACTCGATGTAATAGGTAGGGATGTGGGCAGTGACAGGTATCTCTACCTTGCACTCCTTCTCTAGGGAGTGAGCGGTCAAGTCGTCGCTCACAAACCCTTGCGATGCAAGCGCGACTTTCATCTCGGCAACCGTCTCGCCGACCATCCTCATGTAGAGGTCGAATCCGACATCGGCGATATGTCCTGACTGTTCGCCACCGAGGAGATTACCGGCGCCACGGATCTCCAAGTCCTTCAGCGCGACCTGCATCCCAGCGCCGAGATCGGTATTGGTTGCGATCGTGGTGAGTCGATCGTGCGCCACCTCACTGAGTGGTTTATCCGCGTCATAGAGGAAGTAGGCATAACCGCGCTCTCTTCCTCGCCCCACTCTCCCTCTGAGTTGATGTAATTGGGAGAGACCGAAGGTATCTGCGCGCTCGACGATCAAGGTATTCGCATTGGCGACATCGATCCCGTTCTCGATGATCGTGGTTGCGACGAGTACATCGAACTCTCGATTCCAGAAGGCAAGGATCACCTCCTCGAGGAGGTTCTCACTCATCTGACCATGAGCGACTGCGATCCGCGCCTCTGGCACCAGCGCCCGAAGTCGTATCGCAGCATCATCGATCGTCTCGACACGGTTATGAAGGTAGAAGACCTGACCGTCTCGCAAGAGTTCACGATGGATCGCGGCCTGGATCTGACGGGGATCATGGACGCCGACATAGGTAAGGATGGGATGGCGTTCCTCCGGCGGAGTCGTGATGGTCGACATCTCGCGGATCCCCGTTATCGCCATCTCAAGGGTCCTTGGAATCGGGGTGGCGCTCATCGCAAGCACATCGATCGAGGCGCGAAGTCTCTTCAAACTCTCCTTATGTTCGACACCGAATCTCTGCTCTTCGTCGATGATGACGAGTGCGAGGTCCTTGAATATGACATCACTAGAGAGCAGGCGGTGGGTTCCGATCACGACATCGACGCTTCCCGCCGCAAGACCTTCGACGATCCGCTTGCTCTCGCTCGCGGTGTTGAATCGTGAGAGTGCCGCCAGGCGGACCGGGAATCCCGCGAACCGGGTAGAGAAGGTGGCGAAGTGTTGCTGCACCAAGAGCGTAGTCGGTACCAAGATCGCGACCTGCTTTCCATCTTGCACTGCTTTGAATGCGGCACGGACTGCGATCTCAGTCTTTCCATAACCGACATCGCCACAGACGAGGCGATCCATCGGTCGCGTCGACTCCATATCGCGTTTCACATCCTCGATCGTGGAGAGTTGATCCGGAGTCTCCACGAACGGGAATGCATCCTCTAACTCACGTTGCCATGCAGAGTCAGGTGAGAATGCGAATCCAGGGAGACTGACCCGCGCTGCATAGAGTTTGATCAACTCGGCTGCGATCTCCTTGATGGCCTTCTTCGCACGCGCCTTGCTCTTGATCCACTCGCTGCCGCCGATGCGATTGAGAGTCGGTCTCTCACCACCGATGTACTTCGTGACGAGATCGAGCGCATCGGTCGGGACGAAGATCCGATCCCCAGGATGTCCGCGCTTCGCAGGCGCATATTCGATGACGAGATACTCACGGACTCCCCCTGCAAAGGTACGAGTGGTCAGTTCGATGAACTTTCCGATGCCGTGATGCTCATGCACGACGAAGTCACCATGTTGTAGCGAGAGCGGGTCGATCGCCTTACGGCGACGGGATGGCAATCGCGCTCCTTCGCCGTCGCCACCACTACGCCCCCGACCTTGGATGTCTCGATCCGTCAAGAAGGCGATTCGTAGCTCTTCTGAGATGAAGCCAAAAGGAAGCGGAGTCTTCGTCAGATAGACGAATCCACGATCCTCATCGCTCGCAGCCGCAAGATCAAAGGATTCCTTGATCCGGGTCGGCAGCTCGTTCGAGATGAACTCCTCATAACGTTTGACCAACCCTGCACCCTGCGCACCGATGATGACAGTGAATCCCTCACTGATCCAGGTCTTGAGGTCACGAATGAGCGCATCGGTATCACCACGATAGGGATCGACAGCTTTCGCGGGCCAGGCGAGATGGTCAGATGGCACTACTTCACCAGAGATGTAGGTATCGAAGGATCGCACCCAGAGTGAGCACTCTCGCATCTCTTCGATGACATCCTCGAAGGGCATGAAACTTCCCGCCTGCAATCGTTCACGGAGATCTATCGGAGTCTGGCCGCCATGTGCGGCGCTTGACCATGCTGCAGTGAGGAATTCATCGTCGGTCTTCGCTAGTTCGATCGCTCTCGTGCGCACGCGTGCACTCTCGACCACGACCAGTTCACTTCGTTGCGGCAGCAGCGAGTGAAATGGAACCATCTCGTCAGCGAGCAATGGGGCTAGGGATTCCATGCCATCGACATATGCGCCTGAGGCGATACGAGTTGCGATCTCAGATAGCTCTGGATACTCCATGGCGAGGCGATCGGCGCGCTCTCGAACTCGATCAGTGATCAGAAGTTCCCGACAAGGTAGGAGTTGGATCTTTGAGAGCGTCTCCGTGAGGGATCGCTGATCGCTCAAGGAGAAAGGGCGGATAGATTCGATCTCATCGCCGAAGAGATCGATACGAATCGGATGTTCGAAAGTCGCAGGGAAGATGTCGATCAATCCACCACGGACCGCGAAATCACCACGTCGTTCCACCAAATCAACTCGCCGATAGGCCATCTCCACCAGGCGAGAGGTGATCTCCATCAATGGTGCATCAAGACCCACGGAAAGGTCCAAGAGGTGGCGATCTTCCATCGCGATCACTGGCTGCAAGAGCGCTCGTACCTGGGTGACGATCACCTTGAGACGCTCATCTCGATTCAACAACCTGTGACGAGTCTCGATTCGTCGAGCAAGGGTGTCGCTTTGGGGACTCAGGCGCTCATGCGGAAGCGTCTCCCACGCCGGGAACTCCGCGACCGAATCAGATCCGAGCAAGTGTCTCAGCGCTGAACTCACTTCGCTCTGCACTCGCGTCGAGTGTGTGACCACGGTGAGAAATCCCGCTTCGGCCCTTGATGCCAGGGCGAATGGAAGAAGTGGAGTCGGTGCAGTGATGAGATGGATCGATCGATCATCGAGCACATCGCTCACACCCAAGCGCGCCAAGAGACCGGCTGCCATCTAGACTTCCCCTATTCGTTTCTTTCATCCACTCGAAGGAGCGAAGAACTCCAGAGTTACTTCAGCGCCGAAGCAACGCCAAATAGCTCCACTTGAGTGTGACCCGGGGGTCGCTAGTCAAGGGAGCGGAGTCGAGTTTATATGAGCGATCACGAAGCACGGTTGCGAGCAGATGTTCGCACCCTTGGTGACCTGCTCGGTCAATCCCTGGTCCGCCAGAGCGATCAATCACTGCTCGATCTAGTCGAGCAGGTCCGACTCGCAGTGAGAGAGAGCGAGATCGATCTCGACGTCACTTCCTTGATCTCGAACCTTCCCACCGAGAGAAAGATGCAGCTGGCAAGGGCATTCACCACCTACTTCAACCTGGCGAATGTCGCAGAGCAAGTACATCGGTCACGTTCGCCGCATGGAGAATGGATCTCTAGGGCGATGACGCGAATCAAAGAAGGATTGAATGCGGCGCTCTTCACTGAAACCGAACTGAAGGAGTGGATCTCCCATCTACAGATCCGTCCGGTCTTCACCGCGCACCCTACGGAAGCGGCGCGACGCTCGGTCCTCTCCAAGTTGAAGACGGTCTCCACTCTCCTCGAGGAAGAGCCTTCAGATCGACGTGATGAACGCTTGGCAGAGATGATCGATCTTCTCTGGCAGACAGATGAGCTTCGACTCGATAGACCAGAGCCGATCGATGAGGCAACCAATGCGCTCTACTATCTCGACGATCTCTTCAGGAGCACCGTCCCTGGCGTACTCGATGACTTCACTCGGGAACTTCGCACCATCGGAATAGAGCTCTCCCCCACCTCCACTCCACTTCGATTCGGAAGTTGGATCGGTGGCGATCGAGATGGCAACCCTCATGTCACCGACAAGGTGACGGCACAGGCGATCGTCCTACAGATGGGGCATGCGATCCGCGTGACCTTGGAAGCGCTCGATGAGATCCGTCAGGCGCTCTCGGTCTCACAGCGCCTCGTCGGCGTCAGTGATCGAGTCAAGGAATCGGTAGCTCGCGACTTGGAGAGATTGCCTGAGATCGAAGCGCGATTTAGGAGGATCAACGTCGAGGAGCCTTATCGCCTCAAGGCGACTGCCATCAGGCATCGACTCTTGCTCACTCAGAGACGTCATGCGGAATCGAGTGGGCATGAAGAAGGGCGTGATTACGCATCCACAAAGGAGCTCCTTGAAGACTTGATGATGATCTATGAATCCCTGATGGAGCATCGCGGTGAGTTGATCGCAAAGGGTGCGCTGCAGCGAGCGATCCGGACCATCTCGGCATTCGGCCTCACCCACGCCATCCTCGACATCAGAGAGCACTCCGGTGCGCTGCGACTCTTCATGGCCGAGGCAGGCATCGAGGATCCCGAGAGGCTTGCTGCTACTGATCTCGATCACCTCCTGCGAAATCATCTCTCCGTCGATCGAGGCAGACTGAGCGAACGCTCGACCCAGACTCTTGCGACATTCGAAGTGATCAAGCGATCTCTCGACAGCTTCGAACCTGCTGCGATCGAGAGTTACATCATCTCAATGACCGAGGA
>WLDY01000023.1 GCA_009704555.1 Actinomycetota bacterium
ACTGCTCACTTTACGCTTCCCTCACTTCTCGGCTTCGAGACGTGACTCAGGTAGGACGACGACCGGTTGCAATCTTTGATCGATGGCCTTGAGGAGTGCGATCAGATCCCCAGCAGGACCGATCGCTGCTATGACATCCTCGCGAAGGGAGCTATCGCGGTGCAGCTGAGTAGGGTCGAAATCGATGCTTCGTCCAAGTGAGATCTCACGCTGTCCACTCTCGTTGACACTGTAAGAAGCCATCAGGCGTGAGAGAGCATCCGAGGAAGAGAGTAAACATGAACCATCGATCTCGGTGCAGTCGCTGATAGTGAAAGGCTGGGACTCGATCCGACGCAAGGCGATCAAGTGTCCACCGACATCTCGAGCAATGGCACGGATATAGGTCCCTGGCGAACAAGTCACATCGATGTCGATCTCATCTTCTCGGCGTGCCACGATCTCAAGTTGGAAGATCTCTACCTGGCGCGCCTTCAACTCGACTTCTTCGCCATCACGAACGCGGTCATAGGAGCGCTTGCCATCGACCTTGATCGCAGAGACGCGAGATGGGACTTGCTCGATGACTCCGACCATGCTGCGAAGATTCCGCTCTGCGCTTGCCATCATCTCTTCATCGACGGGGCACATCTCAATCACCTCTCCCATCCGATCATCGGTGACGGTGAGAACACCTACTTTGATCGTCGCGAGATACCGCTTCCGCCCAGCCATCACATAATCAAGTAGACGAGTCGCAGATTCCACTCCTAGGACCATCAGCCCTGTGGCCATCGGATCGAGAGTTCCGGCATGCCCGATCTTTCTCGTACCAAGGATTTTTCGTGCGCGAGCGATGAGATCATGACTGGTGATTCCTTCGGGTTTATCAAGGATCAAGAAGCCAGGACGCACCATGAGTCGCTATCTATCTAAAAGCTATCGTTGATGCTTGTAGGGATCGGCTTCACCGGCCGGCTTCGCGCTCTCCCGGATCTTCGCCACCTCTGCATCATGACGCTTCACCTCATCAAGCAATGTCTCGAAGTTCGAAGCGCTCTCACCAAGGGCATCTTCGAAGAAGGTGATCGTCGGCGTGAGTCGGGTACCGAGTGCGTGACCAACCTCTGAGCGGAGAAGACCAGTCGCACTCTTGAGCGCTGCCGCCGTCGCGCTCCGCTCTTCATCGCTACCGAAGACGGTGTAGAAGACCGAGGCGCTCTGCAGGTCGCCAGTGACGCGAACATCAGTGATGGTCACGAATCCAAGTCGAGGATCCTTCACCTTGCTCTCGAGAGCCGAGGCGACTACCTCCTTGATTCGATCGGCAACACGACCGGTTCGATGTGAGTTACCCATCTGCTAGACCCGCTTCTTCTCGCGGATCTCGAAGACCTGGATCTGATCACCGACCTGGATGTCTTTGAAGGAACCGACGCCGATACCGCACTCGTAGCCCTCTTTGACCTCAGTGGCGTCATCTTTGAAACGCTTGAGGGATTCGATAGTGAGGTTGTCTCCGACCACCACGCCTGAACGAAGGACGCGTGCCTTCGCATTGCGACGGATCAAGCCATCCGAGACCATCGAACCAGCGATGTTTCCGAACTTCGAGGAGCGGAAGATCTCGCGGATCTCAGCGTTTCCGATGACCACTTCCTCATACTCAGGTTTGAGCAGACCCTTGAGCGCTGCTTCGATCTCCTCGATCGCCTTATAGATGACGGAGTAGAAGCGGATCTCGACGCCCTCTTGCTCAGCGAAGATCGCAGTGTGGGTCTCTGGCTTGACGTTGAAGCCGATCACGACGGCAGAGGATGCCGATGCGAGAGTCACGTCGCTCTTGGTGATCGCACCGACACCACGATGGATCACGCGCAATTCGACTTCGCTGCCCACATCGAGTTGTACCAATGCATCTTCAAGCGCTTCGACCGAACCGCTGACATCGCCCTTGAGAATGAGGTTGAGGGTCTCCACCTTCGACTGTTCCATGAAGTCTTCGAGTGAGACCTTCTTACGCGCCTTCATCAAAGCTGCAGTGCGCTCTGCTGCTTGGCGCTTCTCTGCGATCTGACGTGCGGTGCGATCCTCCGGTGCGACGATGAAGCCATCGCCTGCACTTGGGACAGCGGTGAAACCAAGGACCTGTACCGGACGGGATGGTCCTGCTACATCGACGGTGTTACCGAACTCATCGAGCATCGCGCGGACGCGGCCATATGCGCCACCTGCGACCACAGCATCGCCGACATGCAATTCACCACGTTGAACCAAGACGGTGGCCACCGGACCACGTCCCTTATCGAGATGCGCTTCGATCGCAACGCCTCGTGCATCACCTTCTGGGATGGCTCGAAGATCGATCGCGGCATCGGCAGTAAGCAAGATAGCCTCGAGCAAGGTGTCGATTCCCTTGCCCTTGAGAGCTGAGACATCCACGAAGATCGTGTCGCCTCCATACTCCTCTGCGATCAAGTTGTACTCGGTCAATTGTTGGCGGATCTTGCCTGGATTCGCGCCTTCCTTGTCGACCTTGTTGACCGCTACGACGACAGGGACATTCGCTGCTTGTGCATGGTTGAGAGCTTCGATCGTCTGCGGCATCACGCCATCATCAGCTGCGACGACGAGGATCGCGATGTCGGTGACTTTCGCACCACGTGCACGCATCGCGGTGAAGGCTTCGTGACCGGGTGTGTCGATGAAGGTGATCGCTCGTTCGATTCCGTCATGTGTGTGATGGATCTGATACGCACCGATGTGCTGTGTGATGCCACCGGCTTCACCCTTGACCACTTCGGTCTGACGGATCGCATCGAGAAGTCTGGTCTTACCGTGGTCGACATGGCCCATAACGGTCACGATCGGAGGTCGTGCGATGAGACGATCTTGGTCGTAGACATTGATCTCATCTTCCAGATCGATATCGAAACCTTGCAGGATCTCACGATCCTCATCCTCAGGACTGACAATCTCGAGCTCGTACCCGATCTCGCCACCGAGGATCTTGAATGTGTCCTCGTCGACGGATTGTGTGGCAGTGACCATCTCACCGAGTTGGAAGAGCGCTGCAACCAACTGGCTTGGCTCTGCACCTATCTTCTCTGCAAGATCAGAGAGTGTCGCTCCGCGTCGAAGCCTGATCTTCGATCCATCGCCACGAGCGACGCGCATGCCACCCAGTACGGGTGCTTGCATATTGTCGATCTCTTCGCGCTTAGCCTTCTTCGACTTCGCGATCTTCGACTTCTTCTTTCCCTTTCCGAATGCGCCAGCAGTAGTGCCACGTCCACCGGGACCTCCGGGTCGTCCACCACCTGCACCGGGTCCACTAGGGCGTCCAGCAAATCCACCACCGGCACCTGGACCACCAGGACGTGCGCCTTGAGTTCTATAGGGAGATGATCCACCTGGACCACCTTGTGGGCGAGCGCCAGGTCCACCACGACCAGGTCCACCGGGCCTTGCACCTGGACCACCTTGTTGTGGACGTGCAGCGAATCCAGGACGCACTGCACCAGGACGAGGTCCTGCCATCGGAGGACGTTGTCCAGGTCTGATCGTCTGACCTTGTCCACCTTGACCAGGTCCAGGTCGTTGTCCCGGGCGCTGTCCTGGGCGTGGAATTGCAGATGTTCCGAATGGATTGTTGCCGGTACGCGGCGGGCGCGGCATCTGCGGAAGTTGTGAAGGTGAGGCACCTGCTTGTGGTGGCCTTGGAGTTTGTGTCGGTTGTGGCGGTATGAATGTCGGACGTTGGTCGACGACCTCGGTAGCGCGCTCTAACTCGCGTGCCGCTTGTGCCTCCTTGATCACCGCTTCCAATTCAGCAGGGATCTCAGGGGCCTTCTTCGCCGCCTTCTTTGCCGGAGCCTTCTTCGCCTTCGGCTTCTCCTCGGTCGCTTTCGCTGCCGCTGCGGGATAGAGGTCTCGCATCTTGCGGACGACGGGGGGCTCTACGGTGGAGGATGCAGAACGAACGAACTCACCGAGTTCTTGGAGCTTTGCAAGGACATCCTTGCTCTCCATGCCAAGTTCTTTTGCTAACTCATATACGCGGACTTTCGCCACTGCTTCCTCTTCTTCTCCTCCGACTCCGCGCATCTCGGAAGAGACGAACGCAGCCTAAATCAGGGTGGACCTCATGATCGTGTGGTGCTCATTAGAGTGCCATACCCGGACTTCTCATTTCTTGGTGTCTTTCCGTGTGGATGCTTGGTTGCACCCTCGCGGCGTAACAGTGGCTTAGCCTACCGCGCCGGGTCCAGCGCTCCCACCATTGCCCGCTGTCGCATTCGACGCTGTTCCCGAACCAGCATCGGAGTGGATGTCGATACGCCAACCCGTGAGGCGTGCGGCCAATCGAGCATTCTGCCCATCTTTGCCGATGGCCAATGAAAGTTGGAAATCAGGGACGGTCACTTTCGCAGATCGCGCCTGGGCATCGACGATCTCTACCGAGGAGACTCGAGCAGGTGCGAGCGCGCTCGCCACGAAGGCTGCCGGATCCTCAGACCAGTCGACGATGTCGATCTTCTCGCCGTGAAGTTCATTCATCACATTGCGGGCCCGCGATCCCATCGGACCGATGAGAGAACCCTTAGGGCTCACTCCAGAGCGATGACTTCTCACCGCGATCTTGCTTCGATGCCCCGCTTCGCGAGCGATCGCCATGATCTCAACGATCCGATCTCGGATCTCAGGCACTTCTAGAGCGAAGAGTTGTTTGACGAGAGCGGGATGGGTCCTCGAGAGAGTTATCTCTGGACCCTTCAATCCTTGTTTGACTTCGACCACGAATGCCTTGACCCGTTCACCGTGACGGTAGACCTCACCTGGCACTTGCTCATGCGGTGGGATCTTCCCTTCGACTTTTCCGAGATCGACATAGACCATGCGAGAGTCGCGACCTTGTTGGACGACTCCAGAGACGATGTCACCAACGGTGCCGGTGAACTCACCGATCACCTCCATGTCCTTCTTCTCGCGAAGTTTCAACTTGATCACTTGCCTCGCCGTTGAAGTCGCGATACGACTGAATCCCTCTGGAGAGTCGATCTCCTCTCCGAGATGTTCACCATCAGGGCCGAAGGTAGGGATGACGATAGAGATCTCTCCCGTCGCTCGATCCAATCGCGCGAAGGCATGAGGTTTCGCAGTGGGAAGGTTTCCGTAAGCCGTCTTCACTCCGATCTCAATCGCAGAGATCAACTGTTCCAGTGATATCCCTCGTTCAGTGGTGAGTGCCTCGAGGAGTTTCATATCGACATGCATCGTCACTCCCCCTTCCGTTTGAATTCGATCTCGATGGTGGCTCGCTTGATGTCGGCAAGTGAGACTCTCTTCTCATCGATGACTGGAGCTCCGTCGAAGCTGGTGATCCTGCCGCTGACGACCGTTCCGTCGTTGAGCACAGCTTTGACGAGGCGACCGATGTTCTTGCGCCAATGACGATCCTTAGTCAAAGGTCGATCGACGCCGGGAGAGGAGACTTCAAGGGTGAAGGGCGCATCCCCAAGGAGTGTGAGCGAATCGAGGTGCCCTGAGATCAAGCGCGAGAGCGCAGTGACCTCATCAAGGGTCAGAGAACGATTCTCGTGATCGACGAGGACGGTTACGACGCGACGCCTACCTGCGGCAGTGACAGAGAGATCTTCAATGAGGGCATCAGCGCGCTCTACCAGAGGGGTAAGTGTTTCAAGTAACTCTGCGGCGATACTCATGATGCTCCGTATTCATTCCTTATTCAGTTGTCTTGATCCAGTTGTCGTGAACTAGGAGGACTGAGTCTACTCAGTGAAGATGTCGATGCCAAGACGCACGATCAGTATCACCGTGACTGCGATGAACGCCTTACGGATCAGTTCGGATCCACCTTTGACCGCAACCCGCACCCCGAAGAGAGCGCCGATGAGGTTGGCAACCCCCATCATCAATCCGATCGCCCAGATCACGTTCGATGAGAGCTGGAAAGAGATCAGTGCGGCGAGATTGGTGCCCCAATTGACCACTTTGGTGATCGCGGTGGCCTCGAGGAATGCGAATCCGATCACTGCAACGAGGATCAATGCGATGAAGGATCCGGTGCCTGGTCCAAAGATCCCGTCATAGAAACCGATCACAAGACCTGCGCTTGCACCAATCGCGTAGCGCCTTCCATCACTATGGCGATGGGCCTTCACAAGTCCGAGTTCCTTCTTCGTGAAGGTGTAGATAGCAACTGCAATCAGCATCACCACGATGATCGGTCGGAAGAGGTCCCTTGGGATGAGATTGGCGAATTGCGCCCCGGTGAAGGATCCGATGAAGGCGGGTATCGCCATGGCAAAGGTGAATCGCAGGTCGATCCGGATTCGACTCAAGTAGTTGATCACCGCGCTCGAGGTGCCGATGAAAGATGGCAACTTATTGGTCCCGAGGACTGTGGCGGGAGAGGTCGAGTTTCCGAGTCCGACCATCATCGCTGGGAGTTGGATCAAGCCTCCACCACCGGAGATGGCATCGACGAAACCTGCGAAGCCGGAAGCGAAGAGCAGGAAGATGATGATTTCGAAGGAGAGATCCATCAAGAAGAGATCGCTCAGGAGAGGAGCGATATGACCTCAGTGATCACGGATTGAAGTGGAACTTCTCGCTTCTCATTGCCCTTACGGATGCGAAGCTCGACCTTGCCATCTGCGAGCGACTTACCGAAGATCAAGATGATGGGATTTCCGATCAATTCGGCATCCTTGAACTTCACGCCCGGTGATGCATCGCGGCGATCATCGAAGAGGACAGTGATGCCCGATGACTCGAGGGCGAGCGCAACCTTCTCTGCCTCAGTGAAAGGTGCCTCCTCTTTGCCGGTCGCGACGATATGGACCTTCGCCGGAGCGATCTCAATAGGCCAACTCAATCCCAATTCATCGTGCGTCTGTTCCGCTACCGCAGCAACTGCACGTGAGACACCGATCCCGTAGGAGCCCATCGTCACCACTTGGGACTTACCTTCATGATCGAGGACGGTGAGATCGAGAGCCTGTGCGTACTTGCGACCCAATTGGAAGATGTGTCCGATCTCGATGGCTCGATCGATGATGACTGGATGCGAGCACTCAGGGCATTCATCGCCAGCACGCACCTCAGCCGCTTCAATGAAACCATCGACCTGGAAGTCGCGACCATGGGTCACATAACGAGCATGTCGATTGAGTTTGTTCGCTCCAGTGATCCAGTGTGATCCGACCACGATGCGAGGATCCGCATAGAGTTTCAAACCGAAGCGCTTCGCATCCTGTGGCCCTACATACCCCTTGACCAATTCTTTACGTTTGGCGAAATCCTCATCATCAAAGAGGCGAAGATCCACCACTCCTGGCAGGTTTGCCGCGACCCGCTTGAGATCGACTTCTCGATCACCTGGGACGAGCACTGAGATCGCCTCACCATCAGCCATCAAGAGGACGTTCTTCAAAGTATCCGATGCTTTGTATCCACCACCGAAGCGTTCATTCATCACGTCGACAAGGGAGTCGATCGTCGGTGTGTTAGGCGTATCTAACTCCTCGATCGCAGCTGGAGTCTCGCCGCTGTAGGGAGAGACCTTGGTCTTCATTGCTTCAACGTTTGCGGCATAACCGCACTTCTCGCAGAGTACGTATGTGTCCTCACCGGTTGGGCAAGGTGCCAAGAATTCCTCAGATCGTGACCCGCCCATCGCGCCTGACATCGCCGATACGATGTTGAATCGCAGACCAAGGCGATTGAAGGTCTTTATATAGGCGTCGCGATGTCGCTCATAGGATTTCGCAAGCCCTTCATCATCAAGGTCGAAAGAGTAAGAGTCCTTCATCACGAACTCACGACCGCGGATGATGCCGCTCCGTGGACGGGTCTCATCGCGGAACTTGGTCTGAATCTGATAGATGACGAGCGGAAGATCCTTATACGAGGAGTACTCCCCCTTCACCATCAACGTGAACATCTCTTCATGGGTAGGACCTAAGAGGTAGTCGCCATCTTTGCGATCCTTGAGTCGGAAGAGATCGGGGCCGTATTCATTCCATCGATTGGTCGCTTCGTATGGTTCCTTTGGCAGCAGCGATGGGAAGTGGACCTCTTGGAATCCTGCGCGGTCCATCTCTTCACGAATCACGCGTTCAATGTTGCGCAGTGTGATGTAACCCAGTGGAAGCCAGGAATAGATACCGGCTGCGATACGACGTACATAACCGGCGCGCACCAAGAGCTTGTGGCTCGCTACCTCAGCATCACTCGGATCGTCTCGGAGGGTCCGCAGGAAGAGAGTCGACATCCGTAGCATCGCGGTCCTACTTCACCGAGACCGATGGTTCGCCCGAGGCGATTCCTTGAGCCTCCATCTCTTCTGCAA
>WLDY01000024.1 GCA_009704555.1 Actinomycetota bacterium
ATAACTCTCGAAGAGGCATGTTTCGGTTGCAAGCGAGATCTCGTCGTCGACACTGCAGTGCTCTGTACGAGTTGCCAAGGAAGTGGTTGTGCGAAGGGGAGCTCTCCTGTCATCTGTGACATTTGCAAGGGTCGTGGTGAGGTTCAGCAGGTGACGCGATCCTTCATCGGACAGGTGATGACGACGCGTCCTTGTGCCTCCTGCCAGGGCTTCGGATCCAGGATCACAGCACCGTGCTCGGAGTGCGCTGGCGATGGTCGCGTGCGATCACGGAGCGATATAGAGATCGAGATCCCAGCCGGAGTCGACAACGGCAATCGGATGCATCTTCCTGGACGTGGTGAAGTGGGACCCGGTGGTGGCAGACCCGGTGACCTCTATGTCGAAATCGAGGTAGAGGAACATGACTTCTTGGTTCGCGATGGCGACACCCTCCATCTAGAACTCTCGATCCCGATGACAGCGGCCGCCTTGGGAAGGAAGATGAAAGTTGCGACGCTCGATGGTGAGGAAGAGATTGAGATAAAGGCTGGAACCCAACCGGGATCGATCCATCTTCTCAAGGGCAAAGGCATGACCCGACTTCGGAGTGGTACTCGTGGAGATCTTCAGATCCATATCGATGTCGAGATCCCGACCAAACTCTCGAAAGAGCAAGAGGAACTCCTCCTTCGTTTCGCAAACGCACGAGGTGATGAGAAGAACCTAGGACGCCGAGTGACTCAGAACGAGAGCGGTGGATTCTTCTCCAAGTTCAAAGATGCGCTAAGGGGCTAAGTGCTCTCCCTTTACCTCGTCGATTCTGCAACGGTCCTAGAGCCGGGAGCGCGTCTTCGTATCGAAGGCGATGAAGCCCACCACATTTCCAGGGTCGCACGACATAGAGTCGGTGATCAGATCTGGATCTCCAATGGTCAGGGCCAACGCGCAACAGTTTCCATCGAAGAAGTCGATCGCAGTCACGTGGGTGTCGTAATCGAGGATGTAGCAACGAGTGGGATTCCCCGAGTCGAACTTCGTGTCATCCAGGCGCTGACAAAGTCTGATCGAACCCACGAATGTGTCGAACTCCTTGTGGCAGCGGGGGTGGATCTGATCCAGCCGTGGCGTGCGGAGAGAAGCATCGGTAAGTGGGATCAAAGTAACTCCCCTCGGAAGTGGAGTGAGTGGGTCAATGCGGCTGTGAAACAAAGTCGTCGCGATCGAATCCCACGACTGGAGGGATTCACTACTGACATTTCCTTGGCTCTTGCTTCCCGAAGTGAGAGCGAGATCTTCTTCGCTCTCCATGAAGAGGCGCGGGAGACCTTGGATAGCGGACTTCGCGCGCGATGGCAGGAGAGGATCGATGCTGCTACGAGCATCACGCTCATCATCGGCCCAGAAGGTGGGCTCTCCGAGCGAGAGCTGGCGGAGCTAGATGAGGTTGGAGTCACTCAACTTCGTCTAGGTACTCCGATACTTCGTTCCGCGCATGCTGGTGCGATTGCGCTGACATCTCTCCAAGCAAGTTTTGGGCTCTGGCGTTAGGATCTAGCCACATGGATTGCCTCTTCTGCAAGTTCGCATCGGGCGATATCCCCGTTGATAAGGTCGCAGAGAATGACGTCGCGTTTGCGATCAACGACATCAATCCGGTAGCTCCAACTCACATCCTGGTCATCCCGAAAGTCCATCACGAGAACGCTGTCGCTTCATCGATGGATGATCCGACTCGCCTCGCTGCGCTCTTCTCACTCGTCGATGAGATCGTCCGTCGAGACGGAATCGATGGGTATCGCACTCTCTTCAATACCGGCGCAAGTGCCGGACAGAGCGTCTTCCATACCCATCTCCACCTCATCGCTGGTCGGCCATTCGGATGGCCGCCGGGTTAGTCGGGATACGATTGAGATGGTCGTTCTGCAAACAAAATCGCGGCGGGAGGGGATAGATGGATAAGACAGTCATAGCCATTCCCTCAGCTATCCCCATGGTCACGCTCACCGGTCCGGCCGACACCTTCTTGGCTGAGTTTGAGCGAGCATTTCCGGAATTGGGTCTGACGGTACGCGGCAATGAGTTCTTAGTCCGCGGTCCTGAGCAGATCATTGCTGAGTTCCGATCGCTGATCTCAGAACTTCTAGTCGTGATCAGATCAGGACAGGTCCTCACCACAGATGCAGTCGTCCGTTCCATTGCCATGGTGCGTGGCAACTCGGGTGAACGACCAGGAGAGGTGCTCTCGCTCAATATCCTCTCTAACAGAGGCAAGACGATCAGACCGAAGACCGCCAATCAGAAGAAGTATGTCGATGCGATCGATCAAAAGACGGTCACCTTCGGAATTGGTCCTGCCGGAACGGGCAAGACATATCTCGCGGTAGCAAAGGCGGTACAGGCGCTTCAGGCCAAGACCGTCAATCGAATCATCCTGACCCGTCCAGCAGTGGAGGCAGGGGAGCGATTGGGATTCCTTCCCGGAACTTTGCACGAGAAGATCGATCCATACCTTCGACCACTCTTCGACTCGCTTCAAGACATGGTCGATACCGATTCCATCCCAAAGTTGATGGCCAATGGCACGATCGAAGTTGCTCCACTCGCTTACATGCGTGGCAGGACCCTCAATGATGCCTTCATCATCCTCGACGAGGCGCAGAACACATCAGCAGAGCAGATGAAGATGTTCCTGACTCGTCTCGGCTTCAATTCCAAGATGGTCATCACCGGTGACATCACCCAGGTCGATCTGCCTTCCGGCACCAAGTCGGGGCTTCGAGTGGTGACAGACATCCTCGATGGAATCTCTGACATCTCCTTCATACATCTGGAGTCCGAAGATGTCGTTCGACACAGGTTGGTAGGTGAGATCGTCGATGCATATGCACGCTTCGATGTGACTTCGATGCCGCGTCGCAATCAAGGTCGATGAGACCTTCCTACGCCTCAGGGATCAGATGGCAATCGAGTTGACGAATAAGTGCAGCCTTAGCTGCAACGAGAACGCCTTAATCGCATTGATGGAATTCGCCTTCACGAGAGTCGATCTTGACCCAGAGTGCGACCTCGCCATCTCGCTCGTGGATCTCGATGAGATGTCTCAACTCCACCAAGAGTGGATGGATGAGCCAGGTCCTACCGATGTGCTCTCTTTCCCGATGGATGAGATCGCGCTCGGAGAGCGAGGGCCCGGGATCCTGGGTGACATCGTGATCTGCCCGAAATTCGCCGAAGCGGGAGCGATAAAGGCTGGAAGTAGCCTCGATGAAGAGCTTCAGCTACTCGCAGTCCATGGTCTTCTTCATCTTCTCGGCCTCGACCATCGTGAGAGCGAGGAGGAGAAGGCGATGTTTGCACTCCAAGGCGAGATTCTGAGAGAGTGGCGTTCTCAATCATGATCCTTCTCGCGCTATTCCTCCTCATCCTTGCTGGTTTCCTCGCCGGAAGTGAGGCCGCGCTCAATTCAGTGAGTCGCATCGCGGTGGAGTCGATCGCAGAACGTTCCGCTCGTCGCGCAGCTCTGGTCGGGAAGATCATCAAGGACCCGGCGCGCTACCTCAATGTCGTCCTTCTAGTGAGGAAAGCTGCTGAGCTCGGCGCCACCGTAATCGTCGCAGAGGCTTTCATCTCTCGGATGGAGAACAACCTCGTGGCGGGGCTCTATGCGATCGGATTGATGGTGCTGGTCTCTTATGTCGTTGTCGGCGTAGGACCCCGAACTCTGGCGAAACAGAACCCGATGAAGTGGATCGTGCCTGCCTCGTACATCTCATGGCTCTTGGCCAAGGTCCTGGGCCCGGTAACTGTCATCTTGATCGCACTCGGCAATGCGATCACTCCTGGAAAAGGATTTCGCAAGGGACCCTTCGCCAATGAAGCGGAATTGCGCGATCTTGTGGATCAAGCCCATGAGAGTGGTCTGGTCGAAGAATCGGAACACGAGATGATTCACTCTGTCTTCGAACTCGGAGACACAATCGTCCGTGAGTTGATGATTCCCAGGACTGAGATGGTCTGGATCGAAGGCAACAAGAACCTCCGTCAAGCGCTCTCACTCTTCCTTAGATCCGGTTATTCAAGGATTCCAGTCGTCGGAGAGGATATTGACTCGATCGTCGGGATCGCATATATCAAGGATGTGGTCAGACGAGTGCATGACCATCCGAAGTCAGAGGCGAGCGAGAACATCTCCGAACATGCCCGTGAAGCGACTTTCGTCCCAGAATCAAAGAATGCAGCTGAACTCTTGCGCGAGATGCAGCGAAATCAGATCCACCTTGCCATAGTCATCGATGAGTACGGCGGCACTGCCGGCATCATCACGATCGAAGACATCTTGGAAGAGATCGTGGGTGAGATCGCCGATGAATACGATGACTTCGGTGAAGAGTTCTCCATGATCGACGAGAAGAGCGCTCGGATCTCGTCGCGTATGCATATCGAAGACCTCGCGGACCGACTTCAGATCGAGATAGCGGAGAGCGAAGAGGTCGACACCATCGGCGGTTACATGGCCAAGGAACTGGGCAGGGTCCCGATCCCGGGTAGTCGAGTCGAGATCTCGGGATGGAGTTTCACCGCGGAGCGACCTCACGGTCGCCGGCACAGGATCTCTTCGATCCTGGCAGAGCGCATCAATGGTGAAGCGCTCGAGAAGTCCACGAGTAACGGAACTGACGCCTAGATGAGGATCGTTCGCTTCGCGCTGAGGGAAGGTAAGGATCGAGAACCGCAATTCGGCATCCTTGAAGATGATGTCACTATCCGTTCGATCGCAAGCGACCCGCTCTACGCCGGCGTCCATCCGCTCGAGGCGCGCCATGGAATCGATGAGGTCAGATTGTTGGCTCCCGTCATTCCACGGAGCAAGGTCGTCTGCGTCGGCAAGAACTACGCCGATCATGCTGCTGAGATGGGTGGCGAGGTACCGAAGGTGCCGATCATCTTCATCAAGCCAAATACTTCAGTCATCGGTCCAGAGGATCTCATCGTCTGGCCTGAGATCAGCGAACGCGTCGATCATGAGGGTGAGCTGGCAATCGTCATCTCGAAGATCTGCAAAGAGGTTCCGCGCGAGAAGTGTCGCGATGTGATCTTCGGTTACACCCTTGCCAATGATGTCACTGCCCGAGATATCCAGAAGATCGATGGACAATGGACAAGAGCTAAAGGATTCGACACCTTCTGTCCGATCGGGCCTTGGATCGACACTGATTTCACTCCTGCCGAACAGACTCTCCGGTGTAGCGTCGATGGCGAGATCCGACAGCAGGCATCGCTCTCCCAGATGTTCTTCAAGGTCCCAGAGATCATCGAGTTCATCACTTCGAGCATGACGCTCTTGCCCGGTGATGTGATTCTTACCGGGACGCCCGCTGGAGTGGGGCCGGTCAATCGTGGTGGCAACGTGGAAGTTTCCATTGATGGACTCGGAACCCTCCGCAACCGAGTCTCAGTGAAGTGATCAGCCGGCTCATCGCTACTATCGCCCTCTCATGGAGAAGAATGCCGCCGGCGTAAGGGTTCGCTTTGCACCATCACCGACTGGCGATCTCCATGTCGGAAACATCAGGACCGCGCTCTTTGATTGGGCATACGCCAAACACACGGGTGGGACTTTCGTCTTCCGGATCGAGGACACCGACCGCGAGCGCGTCACCGATCATTACATCGAGGCCGCTGGAGAGACGCTCAAGTGGTTGGGACTCGATTGGGACGAGGGCCCTGGAGTCGGCGGCCCCTATGGCCCATATCTGCAATCCCAGCGTCTTGATATCTACCAGGAGTGGGCGGATCGTTTCTTGGCGCAAGGCGATGCCTATCACTGTTACTGCAGCAACGAGGAGTTAGAGGCGCGGCGCGAGAAGGCAAAGGAATCGAACCGTCCACCCGGTTATGACGGTGCCTGCCGAAATCTCACCGAGGATCAGATCGCTTCATTCAGGGCGCAGCATCGCACGCCGGTCATCCGCATGCGGATGCCTGACGGTAAGACGACTTTCACTGATCTGATCAGGGGAGAGGTGACGTTCGAACATGAATTCGTCCCCGACTTCGTTCTGATGCGTGCCGATGGTTCACCGCTCTACACCCTCGCAGTGGCAGTCGATGATGTCTTGATGAGGATCACTCACATTCTGCGTGGCGAGGACCTTCTCTCTTCCACCCCACGCCAGATTCGGGTCTATCAAGCGATGGGTGTGAAGGAGAGTGACTACCCGGTCTTCGCACATCTTCCTTTCGTCATGGGATCGGATAACGCCAAACTCTCCAAGCGCAATGGCGAGGTCTCTATCGCCTGGTATCGAGAGCGAGGGTTCCTCCCGGAAGCGATCTGCAACTACTTGGCACTCCTTGGCTGGTCACCCGGCGATGATCGCGAGGATGTCTCGCTACAAGAGATCGCGGATCTTTTCGATGTCTCGCGCGTCAACAGCTCTCCTGCGCGTTTTGACATGAAGAAGTTGGAGGCGATCAACGGCGAGAAGATCCGAAGACTGGCTCTTGATGACTTCCTTGCTCGTTCACTTCCATTCGTCATTGAGGCTGGGGTCATCACTGGTTCTCCGAGTGAGGTCGAAGTCGTGCGTAAGGCGCTTCCGCTGATCCAAGAGCGCATCGTCACGCTCGGTGAAGTGGTTGCCATGGTGAGATTCCTCTTCGGTGAAGGGATAGAGGTCGAGGCGGATTCACTTTCCAAGGTATCTGAGCCACAGGCGAAGGAAGTCTTGCGCAGTGCGATGAGTGCGCTCACGCCAGTCGTGAAATGGGATGAGCAGAGCATCGAGGGCGCTCTCCGCGAATCCTTGATCGACGGGATGGGATTGAAGCCACGACTTGCATTCACTCCGGTGCGCATCGCAGTCACCGGTAGCCACATCTCGCCACCGCTCTTCGAATCGCTCGCCCTGCTCGGCAAAGAACGGACATTGGCTCGGATTTCCGCACTTTTGTGAGAGAAGGTAGAGTTACGCCCTCTAGTGGGGTATGGGGTAATTGGCAGCCCAGCTGATTCTGGTTCAGCTTGTCTAGGTTCGAGTCCTGGTACCCCAGCTACTTCTAGAGATCATGTACTAGGGCCCCGTCGTCTAGCGGCCTAGGACTCTGGCTTCTCAAGCCAGCTACGAGGGTTCGAATCCCTTCGGGGCTGCAAGATCAATTCTTGCGTTGCAACAACTCGCTGAGGCGAGCCGCGGTCGCTGCCACGGCGGCTGCATGAAGCCTTCCTGGCTGTCGCCCCAATCGTTCGATCGGTCCACTGATGCTTACCGCTGCCACGACTTTGTTGTTGGGGCCACGCACCGGTGCCGAAACGGAAGCCACACCTGGCTCTCTTTCACCCACAGATTGTGCCCATCCTCTTCGACGAACGGCGGAGAGGTTGGCGGCGGTGAAACGCGCTCCCTGCAATCCTCGATAGAGGCGATCGCTCTCCTCCCACGCCAAGAGGATCTGCGCTGCAGAACCTGCCTGCATCGTCAAGGTCGCACCGACGGGGACAGAGTCCCGAAGTCCGGAGAGTCGCTCTGCGGCTGCGACACAGACACGCACCTCACCTTGTCGCTTGTAGAGCTGAGCACTCTCACCGGTGGCATCGCGCAGTGCGATCAGAGCGGGGTTTGCGGCTGCTAGGAGTCGGTCCTCGCCGGCTGCAGCAGCGAGTTCCGAACAGCGTGGACCAAGGATGAATCGGCCAGTCAGGTCGCGCGTGACGAGGCGGTGGTGCTCAAGAGCGACTGCAAGGCGATGTGCTGTCGGGCGAACGATCCCAGTTGCGGCGACAAGTTCTGCAAGAGAATGCGGTCCACTCTCCAGCACGCTCAATACTTGGATCGATTTGTCTAATACGCCGACTCCGCTATTCTTTCGCTTGTCCATAATCTAATACTTGCATCTCATAGGTTGAGACGCAAGTCACGACCTAGGACATTTGGACTTTGAGCCGAGGAGGGAGCAGTCGCATGGGTAAGACCATGGCAGAGAAGATCTGGGCCGATCACATCGTGCGAAGCGCAGAAGGTGAACCGGATCTGCTCTACATCGACCTTCATCTCATCCATGAAGTGACGAGCCCGCAAGCCTTTGATGGCCTTCGATTGAGCGGTCGAGAAGTTCGCAGACCCGATCTCACCATCGCGACCGAGGATCACAATGTGCCGACCCTCGATATCGACAAACCCATCCAAGATCCGGTTTCACGCTTGCAAGTAGAGACTCTTCGCAACAACTGCAAAGAATTCGGGATTCGCCTCCACTCACTTGGTGATGTCGAGCAGGGAATCGTCCATGTCGTCGGACCACAGTTGGGATTGACGCAACCAGGACTGACCATCGTCTGC
>WLDY01000025.1 GCA_009704555.1 Actinomycetota bacterium
AGTCCGAACCTCATCGAGGATCGCTTTCGCCTCTCGATCCTTCTCCCTACCTCGTAGCGCTGGGACGATGCAGAAGGTGCAGGTGTTGTTGCAACCGACTGAGATCGAGACCCATGCCGAGAATGCCGAGTGGCGCCGGGCAGGCAGTGATGAAGGGAAGTGTTCGAGCGCTTCCTTGATCTCGATCTGCGCCTCTCCTTCGATCCGCGCCCGTTCTAGAAGGATTGGTAGAGAGCCGACATTGTGGGTTCCGAAGACAACATCGACATAAGGAGCCCGCTCAAGGATCTTGCCCTGATCCTTCTGCGCCAGACATCCACCGATGGCGATCTGAAGGTTGGGATTGCTCTCTTTCTGTGGAGCTAAGAAACTCAATTGTCCGTAGAGGCGATTATCGGCGTTCTCCCGGACAGCACAAGTGTTGAAGACGATGAGATCGGGATCCTCACCATCGAGAGCCGGGAGATAACCGGCACGATCGAGGGAACCCGCGATGCGCTCGGAGTCATGCGCGTTCATCTGACAACCGAGGGTCTGGATCACATAACGGCGCTTCATCGTGCCGCGATTCTACAAGTGGGCTTTGACCTCTGTCCGACCGCTCAATTCACGCATCACGGAGGAGATCGTGGTCGATGAGAATCCTCTTCTCATCAATGAGGCATGGAGTCGCCGACGCATTCCCTCATCATCGCTCGAACCAGGACGCCACTTCTTCTCTGCGTACTTGAGCGCGAGTTGGTACTCGTCATCATCGCTGAGATCCTCGATGACCCAATCGATGATGTTCTGGTCGATCGCGCGTTCCTTCAAACCTTGGATGATGGCGCGCCGTGAGGACTTCCGGCGAGAGCGATCGGCAAAGTCGCGTGCGAAGTCCATATCGTTGAGGTAGCCCATCTCCTCGAGACGGAGAAGAGTCGCTTCGATGACCTCTGCAGGTGTTCCACGCTTGGTGAGGTGGTCGCGGAGCTGCTTCTTGCTCAGTGAGCGCCTACCGATCGCAGCGAGTGCGATGGTAAGCGCTACCGAGTTGGGATCCTCTACGAGTTGATCAGAATTCGACATCCGCGGTCGCCTCATCGATCGCTGCTACGAGAGCTGGATCGACGGCGGTCGGTGTGAGTTTGGCCCTGATCTTGGAGTCGATCTCGTTTGCGAGATCTGGGTTATCTACCAAGAACTGACGTGAGTTCTCTTTTCCTTGACCCAATTGATCGCCTTCATAGGTGAACCAAGCACCAGACTTCTTGACGATACCGAGGTCAACTCCCATATCGAGGAGCGATCCTTCGCGCGAGATTCCGACTCCGTAGAGGATGTCGAACTCTGCTTGCTTGAATGGTGGGGCCATCTTGTTCTTGACGACCTTGACTCGGGTGCGGTTACCAACGGCTTCTTGGCCATCCTTGAGAGTCTCTATGCGACGGATATCCATACGAACGGATGCATAGAACTTGAGCGCTTTACCGCCCGTTGTCGTCTCAGGAGAGCCGAAGAAGACGCCGATCTTGTCACGGAGCTGATTGATGAAGATCGCTGTGGTCTTGGATGAACTGAGAGCGCCGGTGATCTTTCGTAGCGCCTGCGACATGAGTCGGGCTTGAAGACCCATATGGGAGTCACCCATCTCACCTTCGATCTCAGCGCGAGGCACGAGTGCGGCAACAGAGTCGACGACGATCAAATCAAGAGCGCCTGATCGGACCAACATGTCCATGATCTCAAGTGCTTGTTCGCCGGTATCTGGTTGTGAGACCAGAAGTGCATCGATATCGATGCCAAGTTTCTTCGCGTATTCAGGGTCGAAGGCATGCTCTGCATCGATGAATGCTGCAATGCCGCCTTGCTTCTGGACGTTCGCGATCGCGTGCAAAGTGAGCGTCGTCTTACCTGATGATTCTGGTCCGAAGATCTCGATGACACGACCGCGTGGAAGACCACCGATGCCGAGTGCGGCATCGAGAGCGATCGATCCAGTCGGGATGACTTCTACGACCTGGTTCGCGCGCTCGCTCATCTTCATGACCGAGCCCTTGCCGAATTGGCGCTCAATCTGGGCGAGAGCGGTATCGAGTGCCTTGAGGCGCTCTGGGTTCACTGGGGCTTTACTTGTTGCGGGTGTTGCTTCTGGCACGCCTTCGCCTGGGCTTTTAGCCTCACGGGGCATGTTCTTACCTCTCTATCTCCCACTTTGATGGGCTCAATGGACCTTGCGGTCCGCACGGATCCAGAAGGTACGGAGGACCACCGACGGCGAGGGTTAGACCCTTGCGGAAGTGTGGAACCGCTCTGGCTGGGTACGAGAAGGGTATCCGAACATCTGTTCGAATACGAGGAGCCGAGCCTGGCGAGTCGCGGTGGCGCAGATCGACCCATTGGTTCCTAGGCTTCACCCCGTGTTGAGCTCCGCTGGCATCCTCCGAGAACTCGAGGACGAATCGATCGAGATCCTTCGAGAGACGGCGGCGACCTTCCGCAACCCCGTCCTCCTCTACTCGATTGGCAAGGACTCGACCGTCATCCTCCATCTCGCGAGGAAGGCCTTCTACCCCGCACCGATCCCCTTCCCATTACTCCATGTCGATTCCACCTGGAACTTCAAGGAGATGATCACCTTCCGCGATCACATCGTCGCAAAGCATGGGTTACGACTCATCGCGCACATCAATGAGGACGGGCTCCGAGACGGGATCACTCCCTTCAGTCACGGAATCTCGGAGTACATCCGCGTGATGAACACTCTCGCTCTCAAGCAAGCGCTCGACAAGTACGAGTTCGATGCTGCGATTGGTGGCTCGCGTCGCGACGAGGAACGAAGTCGCGCGAAGGAGCGAATCTTCAGTGTCCGCGAACCAGGACATCAATGGAATCCACGGAATCAACGCCCCGAACTCTGGCGTACCTATAACACCCGGATGACGACTGGACAGACGATGCGAGTCTTTCCGATCTCGGATTGGACCGAGCTCGATATCTGGAACTACATCTGGCAAGAGGACATTGAAGTCAATCCGCTCTACTTTGCGAAAGAGCGACCGATGGTTCGCCGTGGCGAACAGTTCATCATGGTCGACGATGAGAGGTATCCGCTTGAGGAAGGCGAGTCGCCAGAGATGATGATGGTTCGATTCCGAACCCTCGGCTGTTATCCCTTGACTGCGGGTGTGGAGTCGACTGCGACCAACTTAGAAGAGGTGGTCGAGGAGATCACTGGTGTTCGCTTGAGTGAACGTGCAACGCGCTTGATCGATGGCGATAAAGAGGATTCGATGGAGAAGAAGAAGCGCGAGGGCTACTTCTAGACTGTAAAACCCTTGGCGCCCAGCAATTCAATGTTCTCCGCTGACGCTGGGATGATCCAACGCTCGAACTTCTCACCTTTGAACTCCAGGACAAGTACCGGATTCCGGCGATAGATGACGCAGAAGTCCTTGCCGCGCAGACGTCTCATGGTGCCGAGCATGATGAGGAAGGGAAACCCGGTCCCTGGAGCACGAACTCCGCGTAGGACCTCGCTCGTCCACGGATGCTCGCGCCTAGAGACTGCAGACAAGTTGGCAAGTGAGGCCACCGGATCGCGCGCGAAGGCGCCAAGGTTCTCGATCCAAGAGAGGTCGTAGCGAATTCGCTCGCCATCAACTTTCAGCATTGCCGAGAATCAGTCGAAGATTGGACCGACGGTTCGCGAGCGCTTGATCTCGAAGAAGCCGGGATAAGAAGCGACATTGACCACGCCATCCCAAAGTTTCCCAGCAGCCTCACCTTTTGGTGCTGGTGAGATGACCGGACCGAAGAATGCGAAGTCACCGACTTTGATCAATGGCGTGCCGACATCGTTTCCTACGAGAGAGATCCCTCGCTCATGGCTTTCGATGATGGCATCGTTCCAAGATTCGTTATCCATCTCTGCTGCGAGTGACTTATCTAATCCCACTTCGACGAGCGCTTCTTCAAGGAGCTCGGCTCCGATATCCATCTTCTTCAAGTGGATCCTGGTGCCGATGGCGGTATAGAGCGGCAGCACATATTCCTGACCGTGCTTCGTCTTTGCGGCCATGATGACTCGCGTCGTGCGCCAAGACCGTGGGAAATTCGCTCGGTACTTCTCATCGGTGGTGTTCCTATTGAGGTGCGCAAGCGAGAAGATGTTGAAGGTGACATCAACGTCACGGACCTTCTCTACCTCGAGGATCCACCTGGATGTCATCCATGCCCATGGGCAGATCGGGTCGAACCAGAACTCCGCCGTCGTCTTAGTCGTCATTGTGCGCCTCCAAATCGTCGTTCACGTTCCGCGTAAGTCTCGATCGCTTTCCATAACGTCAGGCGATCGACATCTGGCCAGAGTACATCCATGAAGACCATCTCCGCATATGCCGATTGCCACATCAAGAAGTTGCTGGTCCGCTGTTCGCCTGAAGAACGGAAGAAGAGGTCGACATCGTTCATCTTCGGTTCATCAAGGTAACGAGCAAAGAGCTTCTCGGTGATCGCATCTGGTTTGATTCGTTTCTTCGCAACATCCTCTGCGATCTTCTTCGTTGCGTCCACGATCTCCGCTCGCCCGCCGTAATTGATGCACATATTGAGCGTCATGACAGGGTTTCGTTTGGTCAGCCGCTCTGCCTCCTCGAGCTCTTTGACCACACTTGCCCAAAGTCGGGCACGCCTTCCGACCCAACGGATCTTGATCCCACGGGCATGCATCTCATCACGCCTCTTGCGGATCACATCGCGATTGAAACTCATCAGGAATCGGACCTCTTCGGGACTCCTGCGCCAGTTCTCCGTCGAGAAGGCGAAGACGCTCATCTCCTTCAAGCCGATCTCAAGCGCTCCTTCCACGACATCGAAGAGTGCACGTTCTCCCGCCTCATGGCCTTTGGTTCGCGCCATGCCTCGCTGCTTAGCCCAGCGACCATTACCGTCCATGACGATGGCGACATGCTTTGGAAGGGCTTCGGATTTCATTCTGGGTGGCTTAGCACCACTTGGGTGCGGCGTCGGCTTCTGAAACTTCATACTGCTTTCACGCTCTCCTCAGAGACGGTGCGATCGACGAAGGGCAAGGACCTAAGCCCTCGCTCTACATGCCATTGTAAATATGCAGCGACCAATCCTGAAGCCTCTCTCCTGTTGCGGAGTTCACTCGAGATCGCCCGCTCCCAATTCCCACTCAGGAGATCGCCCATCAGTTCCAGAGTCTTCTCCTCCGGCGTCGCAGAGGCAGATGGCTTGCACTGCGCGCAGACCGAGCCCCCGCCGACGAGAGAGAAGAAACGATGCGGACCTGGAGCGTTGCAGATCGAACAATCGTGAGTCGACGGTGCGAACCCTGCGACAGCAAGCGAACGTAAGAGATAAGCATCCAAGATCAGAAGTGAGTCATAACTCTCATGTGCCAGTGACTTGAGGGCCCCGGCCACCAGTTGGAAGTGTTGTCGCACTGGCTCACGTTCGTTGGTGGTGAACCGTTCTGCTGCCTCAACGATCGCGTGGGCGACGGTCCACTTCTGATAATCATGTGAGATCGCGTCACCGTAGTTCTCGATGCCCTCGACCTGCGTGATCACATCGAGGCTCTTGCCGACATAGAACTGTGCATCGATATGACTTGCTATCTCAAGGCGAGCGCCGAACTTCGATTTAGTCCTTCTTACGCCCTTTGCCACCGCACGGAATCGACCATGATCACGTGAAAGCAGGGTGATGATCCGGTCGGCTTCACCGAGCTTATGGGTGCGTAGGACGATCGCCTGATCGCGATAGAGGGCCACGGAGGAAAGAGTAGTTCGGCTCCCTCACGAAACCGTTATCTCAGGGCTCGGTTCACCGCCGAGATGATCGCCTTCAGTGACGCCGTCGTCGTACTCGGGTCTATGCCAACGCCCC
Source organism: Actinomycetota bacterium (assembly GCA_009704555.1). Taxonomy (GTDB): domain Bacteria; phylum Actinomycetota; class Actinomycetes; order Nanopelagicales; family Nanopelagicaceae; genus SYAN01. The sequence continues at coordinate 5,896 of WLDY01000025.1, forward strand.
AATAGACAGACTTCGCACTCGAACCATTCTGGATCTCGCACTCGAGGTACGAGGCTGCCTTCGCGTCTCCACCTGAGGACATCGCATGCTCGTAGTAGTCGAGGACTTGGAGATTCACACCGAGACCTTTGAGTGCATTGCAGAAAGCCGAGATTGGACCATTTCCGATGCCATCGATCTCGCACCTTGCACCGTTATCGATGATCGAAGCCGTCAACTGGACATCCTTATCCATCTCGGATCGTTCAGACATCCCTAGGAGTTTGAACCTTCCCCATGGTGAAACATCCTTGGTCAACTCTGCTGGTAAGTACTCGTCGACGAAGATCCGCCACATCTCATCAGCCAAGACCTCGCCGCCATCAGAGTCAGTCTTCGCCTGGATGACTTGACTGAATTCGATCTGCAATCGTCGTGGTAGATCGAGTTGATGTTCGCTCTTCATGAGATAGGCGACGCCACCCTTACCGGATTGACTGTTGACACGGATCACGGCTTCGTAAGTGCGACCAATGTCTTTCGGATCGATCGGAAGATACGGAACGGCCCACTGATACTTCTCGAGCGCTACACCTGCTGCGTCGGCATCTCTCTCAAGATGTTCCAGACCCTTCTTGATCGCGTCTTGATGCGAACCTGAGAAGGCGGTGAAGACGAGATCCCCACCGTAAGGATGGCGCTCCGGCACGCGGAGTTGGTTGGCATATTCGACCGTACGACGGATCGATGGGATGTCGGAGAAGTCGATCTCTGGGTCGATGCCATGGCTCAGCAGATTGAGTCCGAGAGTCACAAGGCAGACATTTCCGGTCCGCTCCCCATTGCCGAAGAGCGTCCCTTCGATGCGATCAGCACCGGCCATATAGCCGAGTTCGGCGGCAGCAACTGCAGTCCCACGGTCGTTATGTGGGTGCAGGCTCAAGACGATGGAGTCACGACGATTGAGATTCTTATGCATCCACTCGATCGAGTCCGCATAGACATTGGGCATCGCCATCTCGACTGTCGCAGGGAGGTTGATGATTGTCTTCCATGATGGCGTCGGTTTCCAGATATCGGTGACCGCATCGCAGACCTCGAGTGCGTATTCGACCTCAGTGCCGGTGTAGGACTCCGGTGAGTACTCGAAGAAGACTTGCGTACCTTTGATGGTATCGACCTTACGAAGACAGTACTCGGCTGCATCAGTCGCGATCTTCTTGATCCCATCCTTATCGAGACCGAAGACGACGCGTCGCTGCAACGTCGATGTTGAGTTGTAGAGGTGAACGACAGCCTGCTTGGCACCACGGATCGATTCGAAGGTGCGATCGATGAGGTTCTCGCGCGCTTGAGTGAGGACTTGGATCACGACATCATCGGGGATGAGACCTTCTTCGATGATCTTCCGGACGAAATCGAAATCAGTCTGGCTGGCTGAAGGGAAACCGACTTCGATCTCTTTGTAACCCATCTTTACCAAGAGATTGAACATCGCAAGTTTTCGCGACCAATCCATCGGATCGATCAGGGCCTGATTTCCATCTCTCAGGTCGACCGAACACCACTTCGGAGCGGCTGTGATCTTCTTGGTGGGCCAGGTTCGATCCTTGAGATCGACCGGGACAAATGAGGAGTATCGGTTGATCGGCATCGCACTCGGATCTTGCTTCGGGAAAGACATCTCTAAGCCTCGTTTTCTCTTATCTAACAGTCAGGAATTCTTCGTAGGTCTCCGTGGAGTCAACTCATCGAGTAAGTCAGGTGCAGCGGTGATGCCGTTATCGCTTCAATCCCCGCGACGAGAGAACCGGCTACTTGGCCCCGTCGCGGCAACGAAGGAGGAGGCCCAGTGAGGATAGAGAGAAGAGGAGTGCGCGCAAGTGGAGAGATGGAGAGCCATCGGCGCGCTTCATGCCCAAATCATAGATGAGAAGACGCGGTCAGAGAACCGGCAGATATCGATCCAACTCGAAAGCGGTGACTTGTCGCCGGTACTCCTGCCACTCAGCCCTCTTATTGCGCAGGACATATTCGAAGACCGATTCACCGAGGACCTCTCGGACCAGTTCGCTCTTCTCCATCTCAGAGATAGCCTCGCTAAGGCTCATCGGCAATCGGATGGCGCTCGATGCCAGGTCTGAAGATGGATCGAGTTTGAGACTCTCCTCAATCCCCTTCAAGCCTGCAGCAATAATGACGGAGAATGCAAGATAAGGATTGCAAGCGCTATCGGGCGACCGAACCTCGATACGTGTCGATACCTCTTTCTTCGGCTTATACATCGGTATTCGCACCAGTGCTGACTTCGAATGAGCACCCCATATGGCAAGCGAGGGAGCCTCATCTCCACCATGCAATCTCTTGTAGGAGTTGACCCACTGATTGGTGATCGCTGTGTACTCGGGTGCGAACTTCAATACCCCCGCGATGAA
>WLDY01000026.1 GCA_009704555.1 Actinomycetota bacterium
AAGGTTCGGTCATCTTCGAAGGGATCGAATACGGACCGGGAGTATCCGATAGCAAACCAAAGCGCGGCAAAGCGCTTGATCTTCGTCGACAAGTCGGAATGGTCTTCCAACAGTTCAATCTCTTCCCACACTTGAGTGCGATCGACAACATCGCTCTCGCCGTCCACTCTGTCACTGGCAAATCGAAGGAAGAGGCGCGCGAGCGAGCCGCTCTGGAATTGAAGAAGGTCGGATTGATCAAGTGGGCGATGAACCATCCAGCCCAACTCTCCGGCGGGCAACAACAACGCGTTGCTATTGCCCGCGCTCTAAGCCTTGATCCAAAGCTCATGCTCTTCGATGAACCGACCTCGGCACTCGATCCTGAACTCGTCGGTGAAGTCCTCGCAGTGATGCGTCAACTCGCCGAGACTGGAATGACGATGGTCGTCGTCACACACGAGATGGGCTTTGCCAAAGAAGTAGGAGACCAGTGCATCTTCATGGAAGACGGCTACACCGTCGCCTCCGGTGGGGCTGACTTCTTCGATACCTGCACCAACGAACGTGCTCGCCAATTCATAGGATCGGTGCTCTGATGGAAGATAGACCCAGAATCAACTTCATGTGGCACCTGGTCTGGGACTTCCGCAGCGAACTCCTCCAGGGACTGGTCACCGCCATCAATGTCTCGATCTCGGCATTGGTCCTCTCGTTCTTCGTCGGCCTCTTCTTCGCACTAATGAGGATGAGTCGATACGGATTCCTTCGCGGGCTGTCGAGCACCTACGTCAATATCTTCCGGGGCATCCCAGCGCTGGTCAGTGTCATCTGGGTCTACTTCGGTTGGTCGCTCCTCTTTGGATATAACTTCACCGTCTATCAAGCAGGTGTCATCGCTCTTACCTTGCTCTACTCATCCTTCTTCGCAGAGATCTTCCGCTCAGCACTCGAGGCTGTGCATAAGGGACAGCGTGAAGCGGGTGCGGCTCTAGGGATGTCTCGCATTCGTGTCTTCCGATCGATAGTCCTCCCACAGGCGCTGAAGATCGCGATCCCGAACATCGGCAGTATGTTCATCGGAATGGTCAAGGACACCTCTACCTTCACTGTGATCGGCTTGGGCGAATTGGTATACATCACCCAGAGCATCAATGCGCAGTACTTCCAGCCATTCGTGCTCTTCACTGCTGCAGCAGCCCTCTATGTGGCCGCTGCCTTCGTCATCGATTACCTCTTCCGTGCTATCGAGAGCATCTTCAGCTACCCACGGCAGAGCCCCGTCAAGAGATTTCTCACTCGCAGGAAGCGAGCTCAGGTTCAGCGATTGGTGGAAGCCAATTCATGAATCAACTTCGTGTGAGCGAGAAAGAAAAAAACTATCCAACCTTCGGAAGGAAAAATATGCGAAAGAAGCTATCTCTTCTTTTCGCTGTGTTGATGTCCCTCTCTGTTCTTGTCGCAGGCAGCGGGGCAGCTTCAGCGAATGAAGACACTTCAAAGCTCAACCTGATCAAGCCCGGCAAGCTTGTGGTCTGTATGACCCTCCAATTCGTGCCGCAGATGTACCTCAACAGCAGTGGTCGACCAACCGGTTATGACCCAGACCTCGTCCGCCAGCTTGCGCGTGACCTCGGGCTTCGCCTCGAGATCCGTAACACTGACTTCACTGGTCTCCTTGCAGGTATCGGATCAGGACAGTGCGACCTTGCTTCGGTCGGCCTCGGCCGCACCGCTGCTCGTGAGCAGTCCATGACCTACGTCAAGGAATACATGCCGTACAACACGGTCCTAGCCTCAGGCTTCAATGACAAGAGTGCTGCAACAACGACAGCTTGGAACGTCGCTGCCAAGAAGATCACCTGTCTCAAGGGATCAGTCTCCTGCACCAAGGTGAAGGAGATCTTCCCGAACGCGACTGCGGTCGAGTTCACCACACAGGATGCAGCAATCCTCGAGGTCGCATCAGCTCGTGCTGATGGTGTCATCGTTGAGACTGCGATCTTCGGCAACTACAACAAGAACAACCCACGTACCCTCAAGATCGTCAAGCTTGAGAAGGACATCAACCGTTACTTCGGTTGGTGGACCGTACGCCTCGGAAACACCGCTCTCCAGGCTCGCTTGAAGCAATGGGTCTGCGATAAGCAAGAGGACGGGTTCTTGGCTCGTACCTACAAGCGCAACATGCGCCAGAACATGGAGCCACTACCTGCCTGCACCGCGTAGTAAGCGGAGCAGAGACTTGGTCTGACGGCCGAGTTTAGGAAGTGCTCGTGAGAGGGGCGACTCGCAAGTCGAGTTGCCCCTCTTGCATTTATAGAATGTGGAATTGACCCAAGAGCTCGGAGACTAAGAGACGTCATGAAGAGTGTGACCGGAAACGATCTCGTCGTAATCGGCGGAGGTCCTGCTGGCATCGCGGCTGCAGCAACCGCTTCCTCTCTTGGTCTTCGCGTCGCTCTCATCGATGAACGAGTCACTCTCGGCGGTCAGATCTTCAAACGAGTCGGTCCTGGATTCGACCTCCGCGAACGCAAGTCGCTCGGCAAGGACTATGCCCGAGGTAGCGACCTGATCGATGAGATCGATCGACCGAATGTCACCGTTCTGACCTCGACCACAGTCCTGACCATCGAAGACGGAAAGGTCATCACCTCACATGCCGAAGAAGGTATTCGCGCTCTTGATTATCGTTTCTTGATCATCGCACCTGGCGCCTACGACCGTCCGGTCGCGTTCCCCGGCTGGACCCTTCCGGGAGTCATGACCGCAGGTGCAGTACAGACGATGGTCAAGACTCAGCGAATCTCTCCAGGAAAGAAGATCTTCTTTGCAGGTAGTGGTCCACTTGCGCTCGCCTTCTCGGCACAGTTGATCGGGCTTGGCGCACCTGTCTTCAGGGTGATCGAAAGCGCTCCCTTTCCCTCTCCCGTAAATGCCCTTCGTCTCCTCTCTCGTATCGGGGGGAATCTCGATTTGATCCGTGACGCGGCGAAGTATCGAAGCGTGCTCCTCAAAGCGCGCGTGCCTTTCAAGTATGGGCGCATCATCGTCAAGGCTGAGGGCGAAGGCCGACTTGAATATGTCACTCATGCGAAAGCCGATAGAGAGTGGAATCCGATTCCTGGCACAGAAGTGAGAGAAGCGTGCGATGCCCTCTGCGTCGGTTATGGATTCTTCCCATCCCATGAGCTATTCCGACTCGTCGACTGCGCATTCGAATATGACGAGAATCGAGGGGGCTTTAGCGTCATCAAGGATGAGTGGGGCGCAACGAGCGTCGATAGCGTCTTTGCGGTCGGCGACGGCACCGGTGTCACGGGTTCCTACTCCGCTGTGGCCCAAGGTCGATTGGCAGGTCTTCAGATTGCATCTCGCCTCAAGAAGATCACCGAGGAAGAGCGTGATTCGACGGCAAAGCCGTACGCCAGAGAACTCCGAGCCAGGAACCGATTCCAATCCGCGCTCAACAAGATGTTCGATGTCGGAGCTGGCATCTATCGCCTCGCTGACAGCAAGACCGTCATCTGTCGATGTGAATCTGTGACGCGCGGTGCAATCGATCCGATCATCGACTCCACCGATGATGTCTCAGTCGTCAAAGGGATCTCACGCGCCGGGATGGGGCTCTGTCAGGGTCGTAACTGCCAGCGACATATCGCTGCGATGATCGCCGACCGACACCAGAAGCCGATCTCTAGCGTCTCCTTCCAGACGCCACGCTTTCCGGTCAAGCCTGTCGAGATCGGTGCTATCGCAGATGACTCCGTTCGTGAAGAGAAATACTTCATCACATGAGCGAATTCCTTGTTGGATACCTTTCCAATCAGAGCAATCACGAGGATCCTCCTAGAGAGTGCGATGTCCTCATCATTGGCGGCGGACTTCTTGGCACTTCCCTCGCCTACTACTTGGCGAAAGAAGGAACTGACGTCACCCTGATCGAACGCGAAGAGATCAACCGAGAGGCATCAGGAACGAACGCTGGATCGTTCCACTTTCAGATCGCTCTCCATCAGTTGACTCCCAATATGACCAACTCGGAGAAAGAGCGCTTGGCATCCGAGGTAAGGCTTCAGGTCGATGCAGCGAAGCTCTGGGACAACTTGGAGCAGGAGCTCGATGCTGATCTCGGAGTCCACTTCGATGGTGGCATCATGGTCGCAGAGACCGAAGAAGAGATGGGGGTCCTTCGAGACAAGGACGAGATCGAGAAGAGTGCGGGGCTGGAGAGTCACATCCTCACTGGAGATGAGATGCGCGCGTTCGCGCCCTATCTTGCACCGGACCTCGCTGGGATCTCCTTCTGTCCCCGCGAAGGACACGCCAATCCACTTCTCGTCGGTCCCACCTATGCCTACCGCGCCGCAGAGCGCGGAGTGCGGTTTCGCACCGATTGTGGAGCAGAGTCGATCGAAGTGCTCACCGGTGAGAAGCACCGTTTCAAGGTAACCACCAACAAAGGTGTTATCAAAGCGAATAGGGTTGTCAACGCCGCTGGCGCATGGACAGGAGAGCTTGCGGCACAACTCGGACTCAAACTCCCGATGGGACTAAGTGGCCTCCATGTCAATGTGACCGAGCCACGCGAGTACTTCTTGAAATCGATGGTGCAACACATCGGACGAAGATTGACTCTAAAGCAGACACATAACAACACCTTCATCATCGGTGGTGGGTGGCCTTCACGCCCTGAGCCTTATCCAAAGCGCTATTCGAATATCTGGAACTCAACTTCGGGCAATCTCGCAGTTGCGCTTCGAGTCTTGCCGATGCTCAAGGACGTCAAGCTCATAAGGACGTGGAGCGGAGTCTGGGCGTACACGCTCGACTTCAAGCCGATCCTTGGCGAGTCAGAACGCATCCCGGGTTACCACGTTGCCATGGTTCCAACTGGATTTACATTAGGACCGATGGTCGCGCAGATGCTCTCCGAGTACATGACCGCTCCGAAGGGAAGCGTAAAACTCCCGGAGGAATTTCGTGTCGATCGTGAAGTAGCGTAAGAAGAGTCAAGGTAAGAAAGACCAAGGTAAGAAGGATCAAGGCAAGAAGGACTAAGGCATAGGGAAGGCGAGAGGAAGAGACGATGGATCGCAACTCAGTTGATTGGAAGGGCTATTGGCCCGCCGTTCCGACGCCATTCAAGGAGAGCGGCGAGATCGATTGGGCAAGCTTCGATGCCCTCATCGATTGGTACTTGGAGCGAGGGATGCACGGCCTCTTCGTCAACGGGACGACTGGTGAATGGTTCTCACAGACTCATGACGAGCGTCGCCAAGTCGCAGAGTTCGTCGCGAAGAAGGTCGCAGGCAGGATCCCGGTCGTCATCGGTGTCACCACCTTCACTGCGAAAGAGTCGATCGAGCTGGCAAACCATGCTCTCTCCGTCGGTATCGATGGAGTCTGTTCATCGGCTCCCGCTTACGTCAAGACACTCCCCGACGAGACGATCGCCTACTTCACAACTCTCTCCGATGCGATCAATGGGCCGATCATGATCTACAACTGGCCTCATGGGTCTGGAATCGAGATCGCCGGCGAACTCGCAGAACGCTTGGCATCGATCGAGAAGATCGTTGCGGTCAAGGACTCGACTCCAAACGTTGATCAATTCCTGGATACCACGAAGCGAATCGTCGGAAAGGTAAGGATCTTCGGTAACTTCATGGTCCCTGCCCACCTCGACTTCATGCTCGCAAACGGTGGCGATGGAACGATCGGTGGCGGGAGCATCTTCGGTCGAGCCGACTCTCTCTATTGGGAGCAGGTATGGAGCGGAGATATCGACTCTGCAAGGAAGCACGCAGAGCGCAATCTCAAGCTCCTTGAAGCGCTCTGGCTCCCCGGAGGTTGGGCCGGCAAATGGGGTGGGTATCAGAGCCAACTCAAGGCGATCATGGCGATGCTCGGTGTCCCTGGTGGCACTGTGAGGCCACCACGTCTTCCAATCACAGATCCCAAGGCTTTGACCGCAATCCGAACAGTGCTTGAAGAATTCGACTTGGTCTAATCTTCAATCTCGGATGTAGAGCAGGAATAATCGGAAACTAGAGACGCGAAAGAGAAGAGGCGGAGGAAGAGATGAGCACATTCCAAGGAGTCGATCACGCAGGTATCGGCGTGGCCGATATGGATGTCGCATTCGACTATTGGATGCATAAGCTCGGTTTCACTGAGGTCTTCTTCGATTACACCGGACCCGTTCCAGGGCTTGAAGAGATCACCAAGACGAAGGCGACCAAGGCTCGCATCGTCATGTTGGGTCACAAGCACACCACACGACTTGGACCCGGCAAGGTGAAGCTCGTACAACGCCTCGACACTGATCAAGCGCCTCCCTATCCAGCCGGAATTGGCTATGGCGAAGTAGGTCTCGCTGAGGTCTGTCTCCACACTCTCCATACCGAGAAGATCTTCCGCGACCTTGTCGACAACCATGGCGTGAAGTCCTTGATGGAGCCACTCTCGGCGGCGGTCGGTGAGCAACAAATCGAACTTGATATTGCCTACTTTGCGGACCCTTGGATGGGTAAGGTCGAGTTGATCGATTGGAAAGGACTCTGGACCGCACGCCCTGCAGAACCACGGATCGAGGGCGTCAATCACGTCGCATTCGGTGTCCATGACATGAAGGTGACGACCGATTTCTACAAGCAACTCGGCTTCACCGACCAGATCTTCGAATCGACTGAGTTCTTCGGCCCGATGGCACCTTGGTATCAGGTAGGACGCGCTCTCCCTGGCCATCACATGACGCTTTGGCTCTCCGGAAAAGGTGCTGGTATCGAACCAGTACGGCTCACACCGCTCTGGGAGGACTGCCGAGGTGAATGGGGTCATGTCGGTCCGATGGACTTCGGTATCGGCGTCCAGAACATCAAGAAGGCAGTCGCAGAATTGAAGCGACTTGGGATCGAGATGCACTCTGATATCCAAACCCTCGATGTCGGAACATCAGAGTTCAAGTACGTCTACTTCAAGGATCCTGACGACCAGTACGTCTCGATCGTGGAGACTTCTTACTAGTTCTTCTTCCTAGTAGATCCGAATTCAGTTTGCGGCGCTGAGGCCTCGCTGGCTCTTTATCTGCATTCCCTCTTTGACCCAGGTCATACATGCGCGCGTATTCGGAACATCGTCGACAACGACGAGACAATCGAAGCAGACACCCATGCCGCAGAAGACACCGCGAGGTTCTCCGTCGATGGTTGTGCGCATCGCGACTTCTCCATCGACCATCATCACTGCAGCGACGCTCTCACCTTCGAATGCATCGACTTTCCGTCCATCTATGAAAATCTTCACTTCTCTGCCACGTGTGACGCTCTCATCTTCGATGCGAAAACTGCGTGATCCATCTGATCTTGACGAAGCGTCCATGAGTCGAGTCTGCCGAGTTGAGATAGGATTTTCAACATGACATCTCAACTCTTCTCTCCCTTGAAGATCCGCGGCGTGGAATTCAAGAACAGAGTCTGGGTGAGTCCGATGTGTCAGTACTCAGCAGATGATGGTGTCGTCGGAACCTGGCACATCGTCCATCTTGGATCCTTCGCAACCGGCGGCGTCGGCATGATCATGGTTGAGGCGACTGCTGTGATGCCAAATGGAAGAATTTCCATCGGCTGCTCTGGTATCTGGAGTGATAAGCACGCTGAAGCGTTCAAGCCGGCGATCGACTTCGTCCATAGTCAAGGCTCGTTGATCGGAATTCAGTTGGCTCACGCCGGCCGCAAGGGTTCGACGATGAAGCCATGGGATGACCACGAGATCGCAGTGGCCTCCGAGGGTGGCTGGGAGACGATCGGACCAAGCGCTCTCGCCTACAAGGATTTCCCAGTCCCACACGCCATGACTGTCGATGAGATCCAATCAGCGACGCAATCCTTCGTCGAGTCGGCTGTGAGATCCGAGCGCGCAGGATTCGACCTAGTGGAGATTCACGCTGCTCACGGCTATCTCTTCCATCAATTCCTCTCTCCGCTGAGCAACCTACGTACAGATGAGTACGGCGGTTCCTTTGAGAATCGGATCCGCTTCCTCGTCGATAC
>WLDY01000027.1 GCA_009704555.1 Actinomycetota bacterium
CCCACTACACGTGGTGATTGATTCCCAGTTCGCAAGAGAGCGACTACATCACGGATCTTGCCGACTCGATCGCCGTTGGGCTCGAAGACCGATGTACCTGCAAAGCGTGCCAAGAAGACTCGCTTTGGTGCTGAGATTGCCATCTGGCATCCCCTCATTTTTGAAAGTGAGAAAGAGTCGAGGGATGGAGTGAGACGACGTGAAGTCGCTTCAACCCGAACGCGATCCTACTCTCGTGATCATGACTTCCACTTAGGATTCTCCCGTCATCCCAAGGTGTGAGTGAGAAGAGACGAAGTGACCTCAGGTTTCAAGGATCAGAGTCATACAGCGATGCCCACAGGACGTGACATTCCGCTCTTGCTCGGTGGAATCATCGGAATCGGGATGTCAGGACCTTTGATCGCACTCAGCGCGATGCCGATCCTGGTCTTGATCTTTTGGCGAAATCTCGGTGGCGCGATACTCATGGCGCCATTCGCCCTCCGAGCCAAGCAATACAAGAGTGCGGCTGAGCGACGTGCCATCGGATGGTCCGCTCTAGCCGGCTTCTTCCTTGCTCTTCACTTCATCGGATTCTTTATCGCGATGAGATTCACCAGCGTGGCTGCCGGAGTGGCGCTGACCGCGCTGCAACCGATCTTTGCAGCCGTCTACATCAGATTCCTCGGTGGGCATATTCCCACGAAGGCCTGGCTTGGCATGGCGATCTCCTTCGCCGGAGTTCTGGTCATCACCGGTGTCGACCTCACCATCTCATTTCGTGCCTTCCTAGGTGATCTCGCTGCGATCGCATGTGCCGCACTCTCGGCGCTCTATGTCTTAATCGGAGCGAAGGCGCAACGGACCATCAATACCTCCACCTACACCACGGTCTGTTATGCCACCTGTGCGATCACGGCCTTGCCCTTACTTCTTCTCGTCGGTGATCCCTTATTCGATTTTCCCCAGCGCGAATGGCTCTTGCTCATCGCACTCATCCTTGGATCACAGATCCTTGGACACACCATGTTCAACTTCTCACTCAAGCGAGTCTCACCAACTGTCGTCTCTCTGATCGTCTTCTTCGAAGTACCGATCGGTGCGCTCTTCGCTTGGTGGTGGATCGATCAGATTCCACCAGCAGGAACCATCCCTGGCATCATCGTCTTGTTGTTGGGTTGCGCACTCTTTGTTACGCGACGTGAATCTCGCTAGGGTGGTGAGATGACCTTGCGGATCGATCTACATACACATTCGAACGAGAGCGATGGAACCGATCGCCCGGGCGAATTGGTAGAGCACGCAATCGATGCTGGGATCACACATCTGGCGCTCACCGATCATGACTCGATTGCAGGATGGCAGGATGCGCTCGAGCATAGAGGGAGCGCGATCTCATTGGTCCTTGGCGCCGAGATCTCGTGCCAGACGAAAGAGGCGCTGAGTGTGCACATGCTTGGACTCCTCTTCGATCCGGAGAACCAACCGCTGCGAAGCGCGATGGATCAGACTCGCAGTAATCGAGTCACTCGTATGGAGCGGATTGTCGGTCGCCTCCAAGAGGCAGGTATGGAGATCACGATCGAGGATGTCTACGAGCAGTTACGTGAGGGCGCGACGCTGGGAAGGCCACATCTTGCAGATGCGATGGTCAAGCGTGGCATCGTCAAGGATCGAAGTGAGGCCTTCGACAAGTTCTTACATAATCGTTCGAAGTTCTACATCCCTGATGCCTCACCGACGCCTGAAGATGCGATCCGATTGATCAAGGAGGCGGGAGGAGTTGCGATCATCGCACACCCATTCGCATCGTTACGTGGCCGGATCATCTCGCCGGAATATCTCGAGAGTCTTGTGGAAGCAGGTCTTGATGGGATCGAGATCGACCATCGTGACCATAATGAGGGAGAGCGGGATGCGCTTCGGGAGTTGAGTCGTCGTTTCGGGCTCATCGCGACGGGTGGTAGCGACTACCATGGCAACGGAAAAGAGAATCGACTGGCAGAGAACACCACTGACATGGCGCAGTTCGAGCGGATCGTCGCAAGAGCGACGGGTTTCGCACCGGTCGGGGAGTGAGGAGCTGAGATGAATGGGATCGATTGGATCGACCTTACCTTCGGCTTCCAAGCGCTGGTCACATTGATCGTGATCATGGACCCACCTGGGGCGACCCCACTCTTTCTCTCCTTGGTCTCAGATAAGACCATCCGAGAACAACGACGCCTTGCTTGGCAGGCAGCCCTGACCTCTTTCTTGGTCATCACGATCTTCGCCCTCTTCGGTCAGTGGATCCTCGACTACTTGAAGATCTCGTTACCCGCACTCAAGGGGGCCGGTGGTCTTCTCCTCTTGTTGGTCTCACTCGAGTTACTCAAAGGTGAGACGAAGAAGAAGTTAGAGGGTTCGGATAGCAATGTCGCGCTCGTGCCGCTCGGCACCCCTTTGCTCGCAGGTCCAGGAGCGATTGTGGCGATCATGCTCTTCGTGCAAGAGGCCAACACCGATGGCGATACTGCGCCGAAGGCGTTGGCACTGACTGTCGCCGTCTTGCTTGTTCACATATTGATCGGTCTTACGCTGATGTTCTCTACCAAGATCGTCTCTGTGATCAAGGAGTCGGGTGTCGACCTTCTCGCGCGGATCGCAGGTCTTCTTCTTGCGGCCATTGCGGTGGAGATGCTGATCTCGGCAATCAAGGAGTTCTTCCCCACGCTCTGACGAGTCCGTAGGGCCGCATCACGTGGTGTGATCAGAGAGTTGCGAATCCGACCTTGCGCTCTGTCGGGGGTGTGATCTCCACGAAACCGATCTTGCTAGCCGGAATGATCACTTGTCGACCTCGGTGGTCGGTGAGGATCAAGGGCGAGTTCTCATTCATCGCGACATTCATGGCGGCGATAATCTCGTCGCGAGTGGTGTCACTCTCAAGGACGATCTCACGAGCGGAATCAGTCACGCTCACCCTGATCTCGATCCGACTTGTCTCTGCACTTTTCTTGGTAGCCATGATGGTGAGTCTAGTGAGAGTTGCGGATCAGTGACTAGTTTTGTCGAGGGAAGCCCGAGATACCTCGCCAAATGAGATTCGAGACGAAGGCGATTGCCTCTTTCTTGGTCAATTTGCTGTCCCGATCCAACCAGTGGCGAGCCGTGATCTGAGCGTTTCCGATGATGCCAATCGCAAGCAACATCGATGATTCCTTCGCAAGACCGGTGTCGATGGAGATCACGGCACTCACAGCGGCCGCACAGTCATAGGTCATGCGATTGAGACGCTCTCGGACCTGGGGTTCTACATTCATATCGCTCTCGAAGAGGAGGCGGAAAGCCTCGCCCTCGGTATCGATGAAGTCGAAGTAGGCCTGCACGGTATTTGCTACACGATCCGAGTTCGCCTTGTTCGACGCGATCGACTTTTGGATCGCGAAGACGAGGGAGTCGATATGGGTATCGAGAACTGCGAGATAGAGATCGAGCTTCGATGGGAAGTGCTGATAGAGCACTGGCTTACTGACGCCACCGCGCTCTGCGATCTCATCCATCGACGCGGCGTGATAACCGGATTGCGTGAATGCTTCCAAGGCGGCTTGTAGGAGTTGGGCTCGACGTTCGTCCTTCGGAAGTCGTCCTTTGTCCTTCGATTCGCCACCGACCTCATGGGCCTCACGGTTTTGCGTCATGAGCGCAATAGTAACGCCAGGATTTCTCTCGACTTCGAACTGGTCAGTAGAAGTACATAGACTCACCCTGTGATGGAAACGACACCAGTGGCGCCTCAAGAAACTTCCATGCGCCTGATGTTGGTACACGCTCATCCCGACGACGAGACGATCAACAACGGCATCACCATGGCTCACTACGCATCACGAGGTCATCACGTGACCCTTGTGACCTGTACGCGTGGTGAAGAGGGTGAGGTGTTGGTACCTGATCTCACACATCTTGCGAGCCATCAAGAGGATCGACTGGGCAAACATCGCGAAGGTGAACTTGCGGATGCGATGGCGATCATCGGTATCAGCGACTTCCGATTCCTCGGCGGAGAGAAGCGGAACTATCGCGATAGCGGGATGATGGGTACGCCACCGAATGAACGAAAGGATTCCTTCTGGCAATCCGATCTCGAGCAGGCAGCTGATGACCTCGGTGCGGTGATGTTGGAGATGCGCCCACATGTCCTCATCACGTATGACGAGTTCGGCGGTTATGGCCACCCAGATCACATCAAGGCCAATCAGATCGCGATGCGAGCAGCAGAGAAGATCCGCTCGAGTTGGTCGATCCAGAAGATCTATTGGAACACGATCCCGATCTCGGTCATCGAACAGGGGATCGAGGCGATGAAGGGAAGTGACACCCAGTTCTTCGGCGTCGACAAGGCCGAAGACTTTCCCTTTGCGAAGCCAGATGCCTCTGTAACCACTGTGATCACCGATGAGTCGATGCTGGATCGGAAGATGGCCGCGATGCGAGCTCACGCCACCCAGATCACGGTCGATGGCCCGTTCTTCGCGCTATCGAACAACCTCGGCACTCAAGTCTGGGGTCGTGAGTTCTACACCTTGGTCCATGGCGAACCATCGGGACCGTTCGATGCCGATGGACGTGAGACCGACCTCTTCGCAGGTGTCACTCTTTGATGCTCTGGCTCAAGTCGATTGCGATCTCCGCCATCTTCTCTGCGGTGGCTGTACTTCTCCATTCGTGGAGTCGCCCTTATGGACTCTTTCTCGCGCTCGCCGTGATCGTGGTGATGATGCGATACATCTCTACTTTGGCAGCGCGCACTTCCGTGGGAAGTCTTGGCCGGAGGATCCCATCGCTCTTGGCAGCGACAGTTTGGTTCCTCATCGCGTGGGTAGCGAGCACGGTTCGCAATGGTGATGAGATTTTGATCGAGGGCGACACCATTGGCGGCTCATTCTTGGTCGGCGCGAGCGCTTTCGTCGCGCTCTCACTCATCGCCAGGCCCAAGTCGCTCTGATCTATCGAGTATCCGACTTCAAATCCAGTGCCACTCCTGCCCCGTTGGCAGATCGCGCACCTCGATGCCACGCGAGGCAAGAAGTTCGCGGATGCGATCACTCTCAGCGAAGTCGCGGTCATCTCTAGCCTTCGATCGTGACTCGAGAAGTGCTGCATCCTCTTCGCTCAACTTCTTCTCCTTTGATCTTGGGGTAGCGGTGAGGTCAAGTCCCAAGAGCGGGTCGATCGAAGCGAAGAGTTGGGCCTTCTCGGCGAGCGGTATCGCGCTCTCCTTCTCAAGGGAGCGAAGTCGTTGTAGCGCTCGTGGTGAGTCGAGATCGGCGGCGAGATATCCCATGATCTCATCGCGGATCGAAGTCATGGCAGGAGTGAGATCCTTCTCGCCTCCGGCTTGCGCCGTGATGCTGCGCCAACGATCTAGGACCTTGTCAGCCGCAGCGATTGAATCCCAGGAGAGATCCATCTGCGATCGATAGCGATTTTCCATGAGACAGAAGCGCACGCTCAATGGATCGAAGCCTCTCTCGACTACATCGCGTAGCAGGACCACATTCCCCGCGCTCTTTGACATCTTCCTTCCCTCGAAGAGGAGGTGTTCACCGTGGAGCCAGAGATCGACCGCTTCCTCATTCGACCCTTGATCGATCAACGGGTTCGACTGCGCTCGCTCGTTCTCGTGATGAGGGAACCTCAGATCGATTCCACCGATGTGAAGGTCGACATGGCCATGGAGGAAGGTGAGAGACATCGCAGAACACTCGATATGCCAACCCGGAAAACCTGGACCCCATGGTGAATCCCAGATCATCTCGCGACGGGCGCCGGCAGCCTTCCAGAGCGCCCAGTCAGCGTGAAAACGCTTTGCCCCGGATTCGGTGAACTCATAGCGATGGCCCGGTTTGAGATCGGTCAGTCGATTCCCGCTGATCGCACCATAACTTGGGAACTTCTCACTCGCGAAGTAGACCGTCTTGTCCTCACCGAGATAGGCAAGACCTCTCTCCATCAAAGCTTCGATATGTCGATGCATCATCTCGATGCACTCACTCGCTCGCGGATAGTGATTCGCGGGGATGATTCCAAGGAGTGCGAGGTCCTTATGGAACTTCGCTTCGAATTCACGAGCGATCTCGAAGGGATCACGCTTCGTCGTCTTCGACTCGGCGAGGAGCTTGTCCTCATCGAAGTCCTCGCTCATATGCCCGACATCGGTGATGTTCTGCACCAATTGCACTCGATGTCCTTTGAATTCCAAGGTTCTACGAACGATGTCCGAGAGAAGGAAGGTACGGAGATTCCCAAGATGGGCATCGCGATAGACGGTGGGACCGCAGCAGTAGATGCGTACCTCTTTACCGTCGCTTGCCACGATCTCACGAAGTTCGCGCGTGAGGGTGTCGTAGATTCGCACGCCGGTTGTGGTCCCACTCACCGCGAGGAACCGCTCTCTACGATGCGGAATGCGAAGACCTTCGTTGGATCGAATGAGGCGACAGAGCCGTCCTTACGTCTGACACTGCCTGGCGCCACCAACTCTCCGAGTAGGTCGCGAAAGCCACCACCCTCATCATGAAGGCGGATGCTCACCTTCTTGCCGAGGCTCTCTTCCATAAAGCGAGATGCCGGGTCAGTTGGCAAAGCCATAGGGGGAAGGTTATGCGAGAATGCGGTTCTAGCGAGGGTCGGCTTCGAATCCACCCTCAGTTGTGATGCCAGTGGGATCTTAGGAAGGGATCAGTACTTCATGACATACGTCATCGCAGAACCATGTATCGACGTCAAAGACAAGTCCTGTATCGAGGAGTGTCCGGTCGATTGCATATATGAGGGCGAGAGGATGCTCTACATCCAGCCTGATGAGTGTGTCGATTGTGGTGCGTGTGAGCCGGTATGTCCGGTCGAGGCGATCTATTACGAGGACGATGTCCCAGGTCAGTGGCAGGGATTCAAGGGCTACAACGCTGAATTCTTCAATGAACTCGGCTCTCCGGGTGGTGCCAGCAAGGTCGGCGCGACTGGCAAGGACCATCCTGTCGTACTCCAGATCCAGAAGAAGCCGGAGAGCAACTGAAGACGGAAGGCTTCGCACTTCCAGATTTCCCATGGGACCTGCTCGCTCCCTATGGGGCGAAGGCGCGCGAACATCGTGATGGCGCCGTTGATCTCAGTCAAGGGACGCCAGTAGATCCAACACCACAGTTCATCCGTGATGCGTTAGCCAGCGCGAGTGATTCGCCAGGTTATCCGGTGACGACAGGATCGAAAGAGCTTCGCGAAGCCCTCTCTCGCTACTGTCGAGAGGTCCTTGGCGCGACCGGTGATTTCGATGTACTGCCGACGATCGGCTCTAAGGAACTTGTCGCATGGCTCCCGCTTCTACTGCAAGCAGAACACGTCATCATCCCGAAGATCGCCTATCCGACATATCGCGTGGGGGCGCTCATTGCCAGATCTCGAATCACGGAGGTCGAGATCGATGTGAAATCGTGGCCAAAGCCTGATGAAAAGGCTCTGATCTGGATCAATACACCATCGAATCCGACTGGAAGAGTCCACTCTCGTGAGGAGATGGCGGCTGTGCTCGCTCATCGCTCTCACGGCGCGGTGGTGGCAAGTGATGAGTGTTACTTCTCCTTCCCTGATTCCAAGGTTCCGATCTCTACCTTTGAAGTTGCCAAGGGAGAGAACCATGGTCTCCTTGTCCTACATTCGCTCTCAAAGAGATCGAACATCGCAGGTTACCGAGGAGCATTTGTCGCAGGCGATCCGAATTTGATCGCTCGTCTTCTCGAAATCAGGAAACATGCTGGGATGATGATGCCAGCACCGATCCAACACGCTACTGCGATCGCACTCGGTGACGAAGTGCATGTGAAGGAGCAAGCGGCACGTTACGCCAATCGCAGATCTCGGTTGCGTCCGGTTCTCGAAAGTCTTGGATTTCGAACCGAACATTCAGAGGCTGGTCTCTATCTTTGGTGCAGCAACGGGCGAAGCGA
>WLDY01000028.1 GCA_009704555.1 Actinomycetota bacterium
GATAGAGACCTGAGAAGACCATCGGCTTCGGATCCTTGTATCCGGCAAGCGCCTCGGTCGCAGGTTTCGTCGCAGTCGTGACGGTATCGCCGACACGACTCTGACGCACATCTTTCACACCCGTAATGAGATAGCCGACCTCGCCGACGCCAAGACCATTACTGGCGATGGGTTCCGGGGAGATCACTCCGACTTCCAACATCTCATGCTTGACACCAGTGGAGAGCATCAGGATCTGATCCCTTGGTGAGAGTTTGCCGTCGACAACTCGGACGTAGGTGACGACGCCGCGATAGGTGTCATAGACCGAATCGAAGATGAGTGCTCGCGCTGGTTTCGCACTATCGCCAGTCGGGGCTGGGATCTGCTTGACGATCTCATCGAGTAGTTCGCGTACTCCTTCGCCGGTCTTGCCGGAGACGCGAAGGCAATCCTCTGGTTTACAACCGATCAACTTCGCAAGCTCTGCGGCGAACTTCTCTGGTTGCGCCGCTGGAAGGTCGATCTTGTTGAGCACGGGAATGATGGTTAGGTTGTTCTCCATCGCCAGATAGAGATTGGCGAGGGTCTGAGCCTCGATGCCTTGGGCGCAATCCACTAAGAGGATCGCTCCCTCACACGCAGCGAGCGAGCGCGATACCTCGTAGGTGAAGTCAACATGTCC
Organism: Actinomycetota bacterium; assembly: GCA_009704555.1. Taxonomy (GTDB): domain Bacteria; phylum Actinomycetota; class Actinomycetes; order Nanopelagicales; family Nanopelagicaceae; genus SYAN01. The sequence continues at coordinate 665 of WLDY01000028.1, forward strand.
CGGAGTGTCGATCATGTTGAGGATGTAATCCTTGCCATCGGTATCACTCGTCCAAGGGAGCCTTACTGCCTGTGACTTGATGGTGATACCGCGTTCGCGTTCGATATCCATGCGATCGAGATACTGCTCGCGCATGTTTCGGGCATCGACCACCTCGGTGATCTGAAGCATTCGATCTGCGAGCGTCGACTTACCGTGGTCGATATGCGCGATGATGCAGAAATTGCGGATCGAAGCAGGGTTAGTGGCCGCGGGTTGTGGGGCCTTACGAGAGGGGAGAGCGGGCATCGGTCACCGACCGATCCGAGATCGGACTACTTGAGGCCAGCTTTGGTGGCAGCACGTGCCATCGCTGACTTCTTGTTCGCCGCCTGGTTCTTGTGGATGACACCCTTGGAGACTGCGACATCGAGTGCGCGAGAAGCTGCGCGAAGTTCCTTCTTGGCGGAGGCGTTATCGCCACCGGCAACTGCCTCACGAAAGCGACGGACCGCAGTCTTGAGCGAGGAACGAACCGCCTTGTTGCGATCCTGAGCCTTCGCATTGGTCTTGATGCGCTTGATCTGAGACTTGATGTTGGCCACGAAGAAACCTTTCGAAATCCTTTTGGTTGATTTCTCTTCGATCCGACCCACGAATGAGGCGGCCTGAAGAGGTGTGAAGGCTACCAGCAGCCTCAGAGAGGCGACAAACCGAGCTAATCAGCGCTCTTTGATCAGGACTTTCGCCAGGCCGTGCTCTGATCCGGCGACTGGACCAGCCTTCCTGATGAGGCGATGGCTAGGACCATCCGCTCCACCGCATATTGCGGATGTCCCTCGCCACCTTTGACCGCCCAATCCGCACGCACGATCTCATTGAGAGCGAGGTCGAAGTCCTCTTCGCGCCACTGTGAGAGTTGCCGTCTTGCTTTATCTATCTGCCACGGCGCCATACCTAACTCGCCTGCGACCTCGAAGGACTTGGCACCGCGAGGAATATCGATCACTTTCAGCATCGACATCACCGACATCCTGACCGCAGTGAAGATCGCCATGGGTTCTACTCCGCTGTCGAAGGCCTGACGAGTCGATAGGAGCGCCTTTCGTGGATCCTTCGCAATGACGGCATCAGCGACGTCGAAGCCACTCGTCATTTTCCGACCTTGCGTCATCGTAGCGACGGCATCCTCATCGATCGTCTTACCCTGTTGGACATCCTGTGCCAGCTGACGTGCGACACTGGTCAACTCCCGCATATCTGCAAATCCTGCAACGAGCGATGCAAGTGCCTCTGCTGAGATCTTTCGGCCGAGACGTTGGAACTCCTCGCGGATGAAAGCCATGCGATCAGTCAACTTCTTCAAAGGTTCTGCACGGTGGACCTTCACGCCCTTCTTCTTCAAACGATCAAGGAGACCTTTGCCCTTGACTCCACCGCGATGGATCAGCACGACGACATTGGATGGATCGGGATTCTCGATGTAACGATCCACCTCTGGATGAAGTTCGCTATCTAGGTCTTGAAGGTTCTTGATCACGATGAGCCGCTTTTCAGAGAAGAGCGATGGCGCCATCGCCTCAGAGATCGAGCCTGCCTCAGCCTCAGAGCAGTCGATCGTGGTCCGCTCATGATCGGCGAGTTTCTCCACGATCTCTCGGAGCACGCGCTCTGCGATCACATCTTCACTTCCGTGGATGAGGATGAGCGGCTCCATGGCGCGAATATAACCCGGCCCTCCCCCACTCCCATCGGTTGCTCTATGCCCAAGTCACTTGAGGCCCAGTCACTTGATTCGGAGCGGCCACCAGGTGATACGAGCGGATCCATCAAGGTCGGTGCGATGGATTCGCGCAGGCGATAGCGATTCCAAGGTCTCTGGCGCGGGGTGACCGTAGGGATTCCTCTTACCGACGCTGATCAACGCCAATTCTGGATCGATCTCTTGATCGAATGCCTCACTGCGAAGGGCAGAACCATGATGACTCACTTTGTAGATGTCGATTGTGGAGATGTCGTATCGACGAGCGATCTCCTCCTGGGCGAAGGGTTCGACATCTCCGCCCGCGAAGATCCGCGCCCCTTCCTTCTCGATAAGGAGCGCAATGCTGCGATTATTCTGAAACGAGCCATCACCATTGAGACTTGGTGACGAGATATCGCCGCCATCTGGCCAAAGGACTTCAACTACGACCTCGCCTGCGGTGAATCGCATCCCACTTCTAACCGTGGTTGCTGGAACCCCAATCTCCGCTTCCATCTCCTCGACAAGTGTGGAAGTCGAGCTTGAGGGATCGGGAGCGATCCACCACTGCGAGACCGTCCTGCCACGAAGAGCACCAGAGAGACCTCCGAAATGGTCAGCATGAAAGTGTGTGATCACAAGAAGCGCGATGGAATCAATCCCTGCAGAGCGTAGACATCGATCGATAAGGGTGGGGTCAGGTCCCACATCGATCACGATCGCAGAACCACCCCCAAGATTGAGAAGAAGAGCATCTCCTTGACCGACATCGCATTGGTAGGCCTGCCATGGCGTTCGAATAGGAAGCAAAAGGCCAAGGAGCACGAGCACCGAAGCTCCCATCACCATCGCCAAATTTCGCTTGGAGCTACCTCGCGCTCTCTGGATGAGACGGAGAGTGAAGAGAAGTAATGCGAGAAGGAGGAGAACAAGAAACGCGCCGAAGAATCCAAAAGGCATTTCGAAGATCGGCATGGAATAACTCCACGGCGCAATCTGGGCTATCGGCCATGCCGCAAGATGTGAGATCCAGGCGAGGAAGTGAGCGATTCCTTGAGAGAAGAGTGAAGCAAGTAGCGCAGCGAAGCCGAGCAAGGTCACGACTGGAACCAACGGAGAAGCGAGGATGTTGAGCGGGATTGCTGCCAGTGAGAGTTTCCCTGAGATCGCGACGATGAGAGGAGTGCAGAGCATCGTTGCGGAAAGCGGGATCGAGACGACCTCAGCAAGCACCCGTGGCACGGCGAACCTTGACGTGATCAAGGCAGTCAATCGCGGCGAGATCACCACGATGGCAAATGTCGCAAGTACTGAGAGTGCGAACCCTGCATCGCCACCTTGATGGGGATCTACGAGAAGCAAGAGCGTCACAGCTGCTGCGAGAGCGAGGAGCGTCGACCTCTGATTTCCTCGCACTTGCCCGTAGAGAACGACAGCTGCCATCACACCCGCTCGAAGCACTGAAGGTGATGGTCGAACCAAGACGGTAAAGAGCAAGAGCGTGCAGGCCGTGATGGCGATCCGAAGCCTTCGACTACGGATTCGAAGTGAGACGAGCCAGAGCACGAGCGTGGCTACGATGGAGAAGTTAGCGCCACTTACTGCGGTGAGATGCGATAACCCAGCCAAGCGCATCGTCGAATCGAATTCTTCGCTTTGTAGCGCGGTATCTCCGATCACCATCCCGGGAACGAGAGAGCCGGCATCACCGAACTCTGCAAAGAGGGAGCGATAATCCTTTCGAATGGAGTTGAGTCCCTGCCAGAGTCGGTTGGCGTGGCGTTCCTGGATCTCATCGATGATCAGAGTCGCAGCAACCCGCGCCTCCTCGCTTCTTCGTAATCGACCTGACCCCTTGATCCACTCACCGAAGAAGAGGGTGCAATCGTCGGAGATGACTCGGAGTGGGATCTGACGCATCGCACCATCGAGGATTCGACTCTCGGCACGAAGCGAGCATGATCGCTGCTGTATCTCTGATCCGTAGACGCGCTCTGGCAAAGGATCACTATCTCCTCGAGCGACGAGCTCGAATGCGATCACACCACCACTTGGTTCGATCGCTTCACCGCTCTCTCGAAGAAGGATGAGCGTCGAGCCAAGGAAGAGAAGGAGGAGAAGCGCTCTCAGATGATCTCGGTAGATCCCACCTAAGAATGAGGTGAGAGGAACGACGATCAGTGCGAGTACAAGGAGGTGAGGCTCGACGTGAAGCGCAAGAAGCACTCCACCCCAGAGAGCGAGTGCGACTCGAACGAGTGGCGCGTTCGCAGCCTCTGAAGCACTCCCTAAAGGGTTAGGCGATCTGATATCTGGGCGAATATCGAGGCCCCGATCCCAGAGACATTCTGAATGTCTTCGACCTTGAGGAAGGGACCGTTCTTACTGCGATGATCGATGATCCGCTGAGCAAGGACGGGCCCGATCCCAGGGAGGGAGTCGAAGTGGGACTTACTGCCCGAGTTGATCGACACCTTGCCGCTGAATATCCCCTTCCGTCCTGACGGAGGACTGATGGCCTGGAACTTCTTGGAAGTGATGGCGACCTGTTCCCCATCGACAAGGCGTCTAGCCATGTTGATATGGGAGGCGTTGAATCCTCTTTTGAGGCCACCTGCCATCTCGATCGCATCGATGACGCGCGACCCGTCTGGAAGTTGGTAGACGCCCGGAACCTTCACCTTGCCCGTGACATCGACGTAGATGACCACCTTCGGAGCAGCTGAACTTTCTGTAGCGGAAGCTGTAGCCGGCAAGACTTGTGGCACAGCCTCGCCACGTGCGGAATAGAAGAAGAAAAGGGCGATTGCGATCGCTGTGATTGCAAGGACTGCGATACCTCGCCTCTGATCGCTGGTCAGTTGAGAGAGTTTCATGGCGGGATGAAAGCGCCTCGGCCTTAGCGATCTGTTGATGCCTGCCGCATCTTGTTGATGAGGCAAAGGTGTGGAGAGATCAGATCACGATATTGACGAGCTTGGGCGCGCGAGAAATGATCTTCTTGATGTCGGCCCCATTGAGTTCAGCCGCGATCTGCGGATTCTGCAGAGCCAACTTCTCCAACTCTTGATCAGAGATATCGGGTGCTACTTCAATTCGATCCTTGATCTTCCCGTTGATCTGCAAGATTGCAATGACCTTCTCTGCGGAAACAAGGTCAGGGTCGATCGCCGGCCACCCCGCACGAGCGATCGAAGGGCTGTGACCGAGAATCTCCCACATCTCCTCTGCTGTGTAGGGAGCTACCAAGGAGAGGGCGATTGCAACAGCCTCTGCTGCCTCGCGGACGGCGGCATCGCCACCTCCGACACCGGTATCGATCGCCTTACGCGTGGCATTGACCAGCTCCATCACGCGAGCGACAGCGACATTGAAGCGGAAGGACTCGACCGCAAAGGAGATATCTGCAAGAGCCTTGTGTGTCACTTTACGAAGATCGATGCTCCCCTGGCTTGGATCGATTCCGACTGGACTCGTCACATCCTTGGCGATACGCCAAGCGCGACTGAGGAACTTGACCGATCCTGATGGTGAGACATCCTTCCAATCGATGTCATCTTCAGGCGGTCCTGCGAAGACCATGGAGAGTCGGATCGCATCCACGCCGTGATGAGCGAGTTCATCTGAGAGTCGCACCAGGTTGCCTCGGCTCTTGCTCATCGCAGAGCCATCCATCAAGACCATTCCTTGATTGAGAAGGCGTGTGAAAGGTTCAGTGAAGTCGAGGTAGCCCATGTCGAAGAGCGCCTTGGTGAAGAATCGTGAGTAGAGCAGGTGCAAGATGGCGTGCGTGACTCCACCTACATACTGATCGACTGGCAACCAGGTCTTGACCTGTTGAAGATCGAATGGCTTATCGTTGACATTGACACTGGTGAAGCGAAGGAAGTACCAAGAGGAGTCGACGAAGGTGTCCATCGTGTCGGTATCGCGCTTGGCTCTCGCACCGCATTTCGGACAGTCGACATTGACCCATTCATCGGCGGTTGCAAGAGGTGAGACGCCCTTAGGTTTCAGGTCGAGATCCTTCGCCGTCGGCAGACGCACCGGAAGTTGATCCTCTGGAACTGGGACCTCACCGCACTTCTGGCAGTGGATGATCGGGATCGGAGTCCCCCAGAATCGTTGCCGCGAGATGAGCCAATCGCGAAGACGATAGTTCTCGGTCGCGCTCGCCAGGCTCTTCTTCGCGAGGTCGGCGACGATTTGCTCGCCACCCGCCTTGACATCCAAACCGTCATATCCATCGGAATTGATCAGAAGGCCATTTCCATCGGTGGCGATGCCCGTGGCAGCAGGATCCTCTTCCTCGGTATCGACGACGACGCGGACCGTAAGTCCCATCGCTCGCGCGAAATCGAGGTCTCGTTGATCGTGTGCCGGGACAGCCATGATCGCACCAGTTCCATAGTCGGCAAGGACATAGTCACTCGCCCAGATCGGGATCCGCTCACCATTGACTGGATTGATCGCATATCGATTGAGGAAGATGCCGCTCTTCTTCCGATCGGTGGAGAGTCGATCGATCTCCGATGCGGAGCGAACCGATTCCAGATACTTCTCGAAATCCGCTTCGACACCACTTCCGTTAGCCAGCTCCCGCGCTAATTCGCTATCGACAGCAACCACCATGAATGTCGCTCCGAAGAGAGTGTCGGGTCGCGTAGTGAAGATGGTGATCGGCTTGCTCCGCCCTTCGACGGCGAAGTCCACTTTGGCACCGGTGGATTTACCGATCCAATTCCGCTGCATGGTGAGGACCTTCTCCGGCCACTTACCTTCGAGTTGTTCCATGTCGTCAAGGAGTCGGTCTGCATAATCGGTGATCTTGAAGTACCACTGCGTCAACTTCTTCTTGGTGACTTGGGTATCACAGCGCTCGCAAAGGCCTGCCACGACTTGCTCGTTGGCCAAGACGGTCTGACAGTCAGGGCACCAATTGACCGGCGAGTCCTTGCGATAGGCAAGACCGCGCTCGTAGAACTTCAGGAAGATCCATTGGTTCCACCGGTAATACTCCGGGTCACATGTGTTGAGGATCCGCTCCCAATCGAAGGAGCAGGCATATCGACGCATCGAAGCCCGCTGCGTCGCTATGTTCTCGTAGGTCCATTCTCTTGGATCAGAGTTTCGCTTGATCGCTGCGTTCTCTGCCGGCAGACCGAATGCATCCCATCCGATCGGATGGAGGACGTTGAAGCCTCGCTGGACCCAATACCGTGCGATCACATCTCCGAGTGCGTACGCCTCCGCATGTCCCATATGTAGATCGCCAGAGGGGTAAGGAAACATGTCGAGTACATACTTCTTCGGCCGTCGATCGTCTGGGTCACCGGAGCGGAAGGGAGC
>WLDY01000029.1 GCA_009704555.1 Actinomycetota bacterium
CTGGAGAGCAAGGGCGATCAGAGCATCATCGCACGCCGACTCCGCGGCAGATAGTCGACGCTCTAAAGAGAAAGCTCTAAGTGGCGCGAGGATGTGCCACTGAATGGGTCTCACGCAGTACATCTCCGGTAACCATGGTGTAGATCTGCGTCGTCACCACAGAGGAATGCCCTAGTAACTCTTGAACCGATCGGACATCCGCACCCCGTTCGAGCATGTGTGTCGCAAATGCATGCCGGAAGGTATGCGGTGTCACTGAATCTTCGATCCCTGCTCGCTTCGCGGCACGTTTGATGATCTGCCAAACGCCTTGGCGGCTCAAGCGCTTTCCTTGTCCGTTGAGGAAAAGTGCCGGCTCCATACCTCCTACAACAAGAGCGGGTCGCGATCGCACGAGGTAATCCCGACATGCCCTAGCCGCATGTTCACCAATTGGGACCATTCTCTCCTTTCCACCTTTACCGGTGATCCGAAGAAAGTGAGTGCCAGAGGGTTCACCAACGAATTGGCTGACGTCGAGCGAGATGCATTCGGAGACTCGCATTCCGGCGCTGTAAAGCGATTCCAAGATTGCGCGATCCCTGATTCCAGCGATGGAGTCATCAGGACTCTCCAAGAGTTTGCGAATCGTGTCATAAGACAAGGACTTAGGAAGGCGCCTGCCTCGTGCCTTGAGATCTACGCGCCAGCCGATACGAGTTGCGTCGCTTAGGGCTAAGAACTCCTCTAGCGAGCGGAGCGAACTGATCTTGCGCGCAATGCTGGACTCAGCCAATCCCGATCTACGTAATTCAGTCAAGAACTGCGAGACTGCTACCTGGTCGAGACGTTCGTGGCGCGAGAAGAAATCGATCAGATCACGGCGATAAGAAACGAGCGTGTTCCTACTAGCACCACGTTCGACAGAGATGTGCTCCAGGAAACGGATGGCATCTCGAGGTAGCTCAGCTGTTGCCTTTGCGTGCAATGGCAGCTCCGATCAACCCAGCGAAGAGCGGATGTGGTCGCGTCGGACGCGATTTGAACTCTGGGTGGGCTTGAGTCCCAACGTAGAAGGGGTGTACTCCCCTGTCGAGTTCTACGAATTCCACTAGATTCCCGTCGGGCGAAAGGCCAGAAAAGACTATGCCAACCTCAGTTAGTCGATCTCGATACTCATTGTTCACCTCATATCGATGTCGATGTCGCTCCGATATGGATGTGCTCTCATAACACTCTGCAACGATAGAAGCCGCTTTCAAATTCGCTGAATAAGCACCAAGTCTCATCGTCGCGCCCATATCTCCATTGCCAGCGACGATCTCCACCTGGCTTGCCATCGTCGCGACTACTGGATGAGGCGTAGAAGCATCGAACTCAGTCGAATTGGCACCGGCTAGACCGGCAAGATTCCTGGCCGCCTCGATCACCATGCATTGGAGCCCCAAACATAGACCGAGCGTTGGTATCCCTCTCATCCGTGCGAACATCAACGCGCCCAGTTTTCCTTCGATGCCTCGTACCCCAAAGCCTCCGGGGACGCAAATCGCATCAAGATCGCCGAGACTTCTCTCTGCGCCAGCAGGACTCTCGCAATCGTCACTCGGTATCCAACAGATCTCGATATGAACGCCATGGGCAAAACCACCGGCACGCAGCGCTTCCGTCACCGAAAGATAGGCATCAGGTAGATCCACGTACTTGCCTACTAAGCCAACCTTGATTCGGCTCTTTGGATTGTGAACGCGATCGAGTAGGTGATCCCACTCCCCCCAAACCACATCACGGAAATTCATACTGAGGCGACGGACGATGTAAGCGTCCAAACCTTCACGATGCAGCACCTTTGGGATGTCATAGATCGAAGGGGCGTCGACAGCGGCCACCACGGCTTCTGCGTCGACATCACACATCAGTGAGATCTTCTTTTTGACTGCAGCGGGGATCTCTCGATCCGAGCGGAGGACTATGGCATCAGGAGTAATACCGATGCTCCGCAATGCGGCCACGCTGTGCTGGGTGGGTTTCGTCTTCAATTCTCCGGAAGGTCCGATGTAAGGGACGAGAGAGACATGAAGATAGAAGACATTCTCACGTCCGACCTCCTGTCGGATCTGCCTGGCCGCCTCTAGAAATGGCAAAGATTCGATATCTCCAACTGTGCCACCGATCTCCGTGATCACGATGTCCACTTGATCGCCATCGGAAGCCAACATGCGCGACTTGATCTCATTGGTTATATGCGGGATGACCTGGACCGTGTCACCAAGGTACTCACCGCGACGTTCGCGAGCGATCACTCGTTGGTAGACCTGACCGGTCGTGACGTTCGCTTCACCACTTAGATTGGTGTCGAGGAAGCGTTCATAATGGCCGATATCCAGGTCGGTCTCTGCGCCATCCTCAGTGACGAAGACCTCGCCATGTTGGAAGGGGTTCATGGTGCCGGGATCGACGTTGATGTACGGGTCCAACTTCTGCATCGTCACACTCAGCCCTCGGGCCCTAAGAAGCCTTCCGAGACTTGAGGCAGTGAGACCCTTACCGAGACTTGAGGCGACGCCACCAGTGACGAAGATGTGTTTGGTAACCCGCGGCGTGCTCACGGAGGAGGAAATTATCACCTATTCGAGCCGAATCGTAATCGCCTCAAACGTTGGCGTGTTTGAGGAGCTCGCGCGCGTGCTTCTGCGCCACATCTGAATCGCTCTGGCCGGAGAGCATCCGAGCGATCTCGATGACTCTCTGATCGCCATGGACCTCTGTCACCGAAGAGAGCACGATCTGATCATTCGCTTCCTTCTCAATTCGGAAATGGCGCTCTGCCCAAACTGCGACTTGTGCGAGGTGAGTGATGACGATGATCTGGAAATGCTTGGCTAGACGAGCCAGTCGCTCACCGATTATTAGTCCAGCTTCTCCTCCGATTCCTGCATCTATCTCGTCAAAGACCAAGGTTCCAACTTCACGATGTTCCGCGAGTGCGAGCTCGATCGCCAACATCACACGAGAGAGTTCGCCACCGCTTGCCCCTTTACTCAGTGGCAAAGGCTTACCTTGATCATGCGCGGTGAAGAGGAACTCGACGGCATCTGCCCCTGATGAGGTGAACTCTGTTCCGGTTTTCAGTTCGATGCTAAATCGTGATCGATCTAGTCCCAGCCCCGCCAACTCCACATTTACCCTTGTCGAAAGATCCGAAGCAGCAATCCTTCGTTGATTCGTGAGTTCATTCGCACTCTGAGTCAGCTCTCGCAAACTTCGCTCGACCTCTGTTCTCAGAATTTCGATCTGATCATCGCCCTGTTGAAGTGAACGTAGGAGGATTCGACGCTCCTCTCCCATCGCGATCAATGACCTCATCGCGTCCGGATCGGAAAGGTCAGAATCCACTTCGGTGCGATACCTTTGAAGGAAATGCTTGAGAGCGGCAAGGCGTTCACGGAGTCGATCCAGTTCCCCTGGTTCTACCTCAAGGGTTGCTAGCTCACCGCTCAGTTCCGCTGCAATCTCTTGAAGTTCTATCCGAGCAGCACGAAGCCTCGATATGTAATCCCGGAAAGCATCGTCACTCTCTTTGAAGGCCTCGAGGCTTCGGAGTGCACTCACGCTTCGGATGATCGCGCCCTCATTCTCATCATCCAGAGCCGAGACGGCTCCTGAGAAGGCAAGTCGTAGATCCTCGACTGAGTCCAGCCGTCGTATCCGTTGGTTGATCTCTTCCCACTCGTCCGCTAGCGGTTTGACCTTATCGAGATCCGATAAGAACTTGGTCAGCGATGCGATCTCTCTGTCCTTGTCCTTCAGCGCCTTCTCGAACTCCTTCAGTTCACGCGATCTCGTTCGCCATTCTTCTAGCTTCAACGAGTAGACGCGATGCGCCTCGGTCGCCTTCTCACTTGTCCTATCAAGGAGTTGAAGTTGGTAGCCATGATCGAGTATTCGATGATTGGTGCCTTGCCCATGTATCGCAAAGAACTCTGCAGCAAAGGCGCTAAGGACTGAGACCGTGGTGGGATCAGAACCTACGACCGCCTTTCCTTTGCCCTCACGCGAGATGCTTCGTTGCAAAAGTAATGAGCCATCTTCGATCTCAGGAGAATGTTCTGAGATCAGATCTGCGAGAGAGCCTTCTGAGCGTTCATGAAAGGAGACCGAAGCGGAGACAGCTAGGCGCTCAGCCCCGTGGCGAACCAGATCAGCATCAGCTCGCGCTCCAGAAAGAAGGTTGAGGCCGGTCAGAACCATGGTCTTCCCGGCACCGGTCTCCCCAGTGATCACATTGAAACCTGGGCCAAGAGGCAGTACCGCCTGATCGATGACCCCGATATTCCTGATCGCAAGCTCTGTGATCGCTCGCGACCTATTTGCCACGCCACCCCTCCACGGGCAATTGGAATTTTGCGACGAGTCGATCGGTGAAGAGTGAGTCATCGATATGTGCGAGCTTTATACGCTCCTTGGATGCGAAGATTCTCACTCGATCGCCTTCCCGTAACTCGATGCGGCGATAACCATCTGCTGCCAAGACGGCAGCTGGGCTCTCCACGTCGATACCGATCGTCGAAGAGGTGGCAACGACCATAGGACGTGAGAAGAGAGCATGCGCCGCCAAAGGCAGGAGCACCATCGCATCTACCGATGGCCAGAGAACAGGACCACCAGCGCTAAAGGCGTACGCCGTTGACCCGGTCGGTGTTGCGATAAGGACGCCATCACATCCCCATAAAGAGAGTGGACGGTCGTCGACATGAACGAAGAGTTCAACCATCTCTGGCTTTGGACTCTCCACAACCACCTCGTTCAAAGCGAAACCTGTTGCTGCAACCTTCTGATCTCTGATGATCTCGTAACTCACCATTAGCCGCTCTTCGGTGGTGAAAGTCTTGTCCTGGATGAGGCTCGCTAGTCGACCCATCGATGGCCTGTCCAACTGCGCAAGGAATCCCACGTGACCAAGATTCACACCCAGGATCGGGATGCCATGGCTGTGCACTATCTCCGCGGCTCTAAGGATGGTGCCATCCCCACCAAAGACCACGGCGAGTTCGATCCCTGATGGAAGTGCAGATGGATCAACGCTCACCACGCCGGGCATCGCTCGCGGCGCAGTTGAGAAGAATTGAATGGTCGTACCGAGCGAGGAAACTAATTCCTCAGCTGCCTGCCATGTCTCCTCACGATTCGGATGTGTGATCAGGAGGACTTTTCGCTCTGCCATCTAGCTCGGTCCTTCCTCGATCGCTCGCGCAAGGTCAGATTCTCTCAGTTGTTCGCTTCCTTTGCGAAGCCAGATGAAGTACTCGACATTTCCGGCCGGGCCAGGGAGCGAGCTGGCGACGATCCCCTTGACGCCGAAGCCAAGCTTCCAGGCTTCCTCGGTTACTCGTCTTACTGCAGCGGCGCGAAGTTCCGGCTCTCGCACAACGCCTCCTGACCCTAACTGCTCTCGCCCCACCTCAAACTGCGGCTTGACCATAAGGAACAACTCTCCCTCCTCCTTGGTCAATGAGACAAGAACCGGGAGAACCGTCGTCAACGAGATGAAGGAGAGGTCTGCTACGACGACGTCGACTCTACCTTCGACACTTTCAGGAGCGAGATCCCTGACATTGGTCCTGTCCATGACGCGCACCTGTGGATGCGATTGGAGAGACCACGCCAACTGTCCGTATCCGACATCGACCGCGTAGACCTTTGAGGCTCCTCGACGAAGAAGCACCTCGGTGAATCCCCCGGTCGATGCGCCCGCATCAAGTACTCGAAGACCCTCGAATGAAGAGATGCCAAAGGAATCCAATGCGCCCACGAGCTTCCTTGCTCCGCGTGAGACGTACTCCTCACGATCTCCATTCAAGGCAATCGAGGCGTTCTCCACGACGAGAGTTGCGACTTTAGTGGCGACGATTCCATTGACCAGCACCGACCCGGACTCGATCAACTCACGAGCATCGTCACGCGATCTCGCGATCTTCCTACGGACAAGTTCGGAGTCGAGGCGACTCTTCAAGCGCTCTCGATCTCCTGCAACGCCTCCGAAAGCTCTCCGTTGATCTCCGCAAAGAGATCACCATGCTTCTCCAACGGCTGGTTTGCGACCGTCGCAATCTTCTGACGTATCTCGTCGCTCTTCATGTTTGAACTCTAGTTGGCGCTCTCGCCTGATGTCGTGATTTTCGATGCTAGACGTGTTTTGATCCCCAACCAACGCTCTCGCAATCGATCCCGTTCTGGGTCCGAACCCTCAACCGCATCCCTCATGAGGTAACTCTCTGACTTGGGGTTGAGCGAGACTCTTGCCGCATCTGCCTGCCCAAGGGCCTCCCTCGCCTCCGCGGAAACCAGGTGGGCGTATGCCAACTCCCTTGAGGAGAGGAGCTTGGAATCTACCTCGCCCAGAAGCTCGAGTGATTTTCGCGGTCGACCCAGACCCGTCTCACACTCCGCGAGCAGGACCTTGAGAAAGGGTTCGCCGTTGATCCGGTGGGCTGCGCTGAGATGTTTCTTCGCCTCGGAGTAATTCGATAGTGCGAGGAGCACCTTCCCGGCATAACTTCTCACGACGCCGACGCGACCTGCGCGGTCCGAAGCAGCCTGTGCGAAGGTTCCTGCCAGATCCAAATCCTCTTTTGTGCCCGATGCAGTCAAGCGATCGATCATCACCATCTGACGAGCTACCGCCTCTGCATTCTCTGAAGAGAGGGAGAGCAGCTCTGCGCGGATCTTTCCCGGCAACATCTTCGCTTCTATCTCTGCAGGAATCTCAGGCTCTATCCGTGGAGCTCTTCTAATCCTCGTCGAATCTCTTAGGGAACTCGGTCGGTCATTTCTATCCGATCTCTCTCCACGAGGATTTCGAGCGGAAGGACGGCCATCACGCTTCTTGCCATCACTGGACCTTGGATTCGACTTTGAACCCTTGAATCGAGATCCACCGAAAGAGGCCTTCTTAGCCGGGCGCCCTGACCGCGGCTTCCTTGCGTCATCAGCCATTAGTTGCGCCTCAATTCGAATTCAAACCAGCGTTCAGTCCCTCAGAAAACACCTGTAAATGAAGAAAGGGGCCGCATTGCTGCAACCCCTCTCTTAGAAAAATGTCCGGCGACGTTCTACTCTCCCACACGGTCCCCCGTGCAGTACCATCGACGCTGAGAGGCTTAACTTCCGGGTTCGGAATGGGACCGGGTGTTTCCCTCTCGCTATAGCCGCCGAAACTCTATGGAGTTATGGTGGATCTTTTGGATCCCGACCGTATCTCGGGAACCACACAGTGGACGCGTAGCAACTTTGTAGTTAAATCCTCGGCCTATTAGTACCGGTCAGCTCCATGGATCACTCCACTTCCACTTCCGGCCTATCAACCCAGTAGTCTTCTGGGGGCCTTACCTGGTCGAACCAGTGGGAAACCTAATCTTGAAGCGAGCTTCCCGCTTAGATGCTTTCAGCGGTTATCTCTTCCGAACGTAGCTAATCGGCAGTGCTCTTGGCAGAACAACCGACACACTAGAGGTTCGTCCGTCTCGGTCCTCTCGTACTAAAGACAGCCCTTCTCAAGTTTCCAACGCACGCAGCGGATAGGGACCGAACTGTCTCACGACGTTCTGAACCCAGCTCGCGTGCCGCTTTAATGGGCGAACAGCCCAACCCTTGGGACCTACTCCAGCCCCAGGATGCGACGAGCCGACATCGAGGTGCCAAACC
>WLDY01000003.1 GCA_009704555.1 Actinomycetota bacterium
GTTCGCCACTCCAGCTCGTCCGCGTAAGTCAGCGAAGAGATGCTCTTCGCCATCGCTTGATCTCGATCGCAAGCGGGCGTCGATCTCAGTGTCGATACGACTGACGAAGAAGGATGCGACTGAGTGGATCTCTTTGATCGAGAGCCCCTCCTGCAGCCGACGTTCCAGGCCTCGGAAATAGGAATCGATCACCAAGTCATAGCGCGAAGCGGTGAAGATGAGGGTGACATTCACGCTGATGCCTTGATATGTGAGTTCCTCTATCGCTGCCAGTCCTTCGTGAGTGGCCGGGACTTTGATCAGTACGTTTGGCCGGTTCACTTCTTGCCAGAGCGAGAGCCCTTCCTGGATCGTCGCCGAAGTTTCTCGCGCTAGTTCTGGGTCCACCTCGATGGAGATGCGACCATCGACGCCTTGACTCTTCTCGAAGATGGGAGTGAAGAGATGGGAAGCGTTCCTGACATCACCGATCGTTAGTTCCCTGATCGCCTCGGCTGGCGAGAGACCTTTCCGACCAAGAGCCTGTAGGTCATGATCGTAGAGATCCGAGCGCGAGATAGCGGCGGAGAAGATTGCAGGATTTGTAGTCACACCGACGACGTGTCGAGTATCGATCATCTCCTGAAGCGATCCTTGAAACCTCTCCCTCGAGAGATCATCGAGCCAGATGGAGAGCCCTGCTTCTGAGATCTTCGAAAGCGCCTGAGTCATATCAACCGTTCGCGACCGCTGCCTTCACGGCCTTTTTGACTCTCTCTACTGTGAATCCAAATTCTCGGAAGAGGACTTCTGCACTGGCAGAGGCACCGAAATGTTCGATGGAGAGCGAAACGCCTGAGTCGCCAATCCAGCGATGCCAACCTTGGGAGATCCCTGCTTCGACTGAGACTCTTGCCTTCACCTTCGAAGGCAAGACCGACTCTTGATACTCCTTCGACTGCCCCGCAAACCATTCCAGCGATGGTGCGCTCACCACGCGAACCGGCAAGCCTTCTTGCTGAAGTTCCTTCGCTGCATCGATCGCGAGATTGAGTTCAGAGCCAGTGGCGATGATGATCGCCTTAGGCTCGCTGGAGTCTTTGGTATCAAGGGCAATGTAGGCGCCACGAGCGACACCTTTTGCCATGAGTGCGGGATCTATCTCAAGGACGGGGAGATTCTGCCTCGAGAGGAGGAGTGCAGCGGGTTGCGGGTTTTCGATCAAGTGTTGCCACGCAAGAGATACCTCGTTTGCATCCGCGGGTCGGATCACAGTCAATCGAGGGATGGCACGGAGTGCAGCGGCATGTTCGATTGGTTGATGGGTTGGTCCGTCCTCACCAAGACCGATCGAGTCATGAGTGAAGACGTAAGTCACGGGGAGGTTCATCAGCGCAGAGAGACGCACGGATCCGCGCATGTAATCACTGAAGACCAAGAAGGTGCCGACATAGATCCTTGATAGGCCATAGAGCGCGATGCCATTGGCGATGGCGCCCATGGCGTGCTCTCGGATGCCAAAGTGGATGTTTCGACCATAAGGGTTTCCACCTCGCACCGAGCTAGAGGATGGAAGGAAAGAGAGGGCATCATGGATCAAGGTGTTGTTGCTCTCGGCAAGGTCTGCGCTCCCACCCCAGAGCTCTGGCAGTGTTGAAGCGAGTCCTTGGATTACATCGCCTGATGCTTTTCGAGTCGCCACCTTCTTGCCGGCCTCGAATCGAGGGAGAACCTCTTCCCAACCCTCGGGCAGATCACGGGAGCGAAGCCGATCAAGAAGAGCCGCGCGCTGCGGCCACTTCGCACGCCAATCTTGGAATTCTCGTTCCCACTCGTCGTGCCAACTCCGGCCGCGGTCGATGAGGGAACGAGTGTGTCTCAATACCTCATCTGGCATTTCGAAACTGATCTCTGGATCTAAACCTAACTCCTTCTTGGTCGCTGCTACCTCATCCTTACCAAGGGCTGAACCGTGAGATTTGGCGGTATTGCGAGCAGTCGGAGCAGGCCAGGCGATGACGCTCTTCATACGAATGAGAACAGGGCAGTCATTGGTAGCGATTGCCTGATCGAGTGCAATGTTGAGAGCGTTGCGATCTATCTGACCATCGGAGTGCGTGCCTACCTCAAGGACTTTCCAACCATAGGCTCGATAACGTGCTGAGACATCCTCAGTGAACGCTAGATGAGTATCACCTTCGATAGAGATCCGGTTGTCGTCGTAGATCACCTTCAGGTTTCCGAGAGCTTGCGTGCCGGCAAGGGAAGATGCCTCTGCGCTGATCCCTTCTTGGAGGTCGCCATCGGAGGCGATCACCCAGATGTTGTGATCGAAGAGCGATGAACCTGGGGTCGCATCCGGATCGAGCAGGCCGCGAACGAATCGCTGTGCCATCGCCATTCCGACTGCATTCGCGACGCCCTGTCCTAGTGGTCCGGTCGTTGTCTCCACTCCCGCTGTATGTCCATACTCGGGATGACCGGGCGTGAGAGATTCAAATGTCCTGAACGATTGCAGATCATTGAGTTCAAGACCGAAACCACCGAGAAAAAGTTGCGTGTAGAGCGTGATGGAAGAGTGTCCGCAGGAGAGGATGAATCGGTCGCGTGCGATCCAGTTAGGGTCCTTCGGGTCATGTCGCATCACCTTCTGAAAGAGGGTGTAGGCGACAGGTGCCAGTGCCATGGCAGTTCCTGGATGTCCGTTCCCGACCTTCTCGACTGCATCCATGGCGAGAGCGCGACAGTGGATGATTGCGCGATCGTCGACCGGTGACCATTCGATATCTCGACTCCGAGTAATCGGCACGCCGGGACTCCTTTATCTCGTCATTGGCTCGAGGCGGGGGATGGCTTTCGAGAGGTCACGCTACCGGTGATGTAGAAGTTCCAGAGGGAGAGCCACACCGATACCGCCCCGATGAGGTGGGCGATCACAAGGAGTTCTGGCACTCCAGTGAAGTACTGGAGATAACCGATACCCCCTTGTGAGAGGGAGATCCCAAGGAGAAGGTAGATCTTTCGAAGGAGGACCGATCGGGCAGGTTCGCGCTCACCGAGTCGGACCGCGATCAGGGTGGCAAGGCTTAGGCCTAAGAAGGCGATGACGAGATCAGCGTGGAGCCAAGCGACAGTCCTAATGTCGAAGTCGAATCTGACGCTTGAGTCATCACCAGCATGAGGCCCGGTGCCCGTCACGATCGTGCCCATCACGATGACGACGAACCCGAGAGCGACAAGGGCCTTGGAGAGTGATCTTGTCAGTCTTTGCGTCTCAAAGGAGCGAGGGATTCGACCGTAGACGCGCTGTCGTAACGAGAGCGCACCGGAGATCAAGATGATGGAGAGAAGAAGATGAGCTGCGACGGTGGTGGGATGCAATCCGGTAAGGACGGTGATTCCCCCAAGGATCGCCTGGCCGACGATTCCAAGTACTTGCCCTAGAGCGAGGAGTCGAATTCGAAGGTTGGGTATGAACCGCAACGAGTAGAAGAGTGCAGCAAGGGCAGCGATGCCGAGCACAAAAGTGAGAAGACGGTTGCCGAACTCGATCCAAATGTGAAGTGGATCCTCGAGTTGTTCGGGTGACGGGGTGTAGGAACCGGGTGCACACTCTGGCCAGGTCGGACAACCCAAACCCGATCCTGTGATTCGAACGATGCCACCGGTGATGACGATGACACACTGGAAGATCAGGAGGGCGGTGAATATCCGACGCCCATTGCCGACGCGTTCGAGATGATGCACGAGACCGCACTTTCCGAGGAGGGCTTTCGAAGGAGAAATCTAACCTCCTGTGACCTTGGACGCCTCGTTCTCAGGTGGCAGGTGGGAGCGATTTAGGTAACATTATCGTTGTGAAAAACGCCTTGGCCACCGAAGAGCTCCGCACCCGTGAGGTCGTGGCTCGAGCCATTCTCGAGGGAGGCCCAGCGACTGCTGCCGACCTGGCAGTGCGGTTGAAGATCACGGCAGCTGGGGTCAGGCGTCACCTGGATTCGCTCGTTGAGGAAGGTGTCTTGGAGGCTCGCGAGCCTCACATTCGAAGCGTGGCCAGTCGTGGTCGCGGTCGGCCCGCGAAGGTTTTCGTCATGACGGATGGCGGCCGGGAGCAGTTCGAGCATTCCTATGACGATCTCGCTGTGATGGCGATCCGATTCATGTCGAACAGTTTTGGTGATGAAGCGATCTCGAATTTCGCTAAGTATCGCGCGGATGACTTGCAACGCCGGTCCAATGAGAAGACCGTCAAGGAGGGCAAGGAGAAGACCAGGAGCGAGCGGATCGCTACGTTGGCAAAGTTCTTGACCAAGGATGGCTACGCGGCAAGCGTCCATCGACAGAAGCTCGGACATGAACTCTGTCAGCATCACTGTCCCATCGCCCATGTCGCAGCCGAGTATCCCCAGATTTGCGATGCCGAGACCGAGGCCTTCGCCAAGGTCCTGGGAACCCATGTACAGAGATTGGCGACCATCGCTCATGGCGACGGCGTCTGCACCACATTCGTCCCTGACCTTGACCTGGTCAAGCGTTCGAATGAGAAGAAGGCCGGTAAGTTCACCGAGAAGATCGCCCAGAAGATCAACAAGAAGTCGACTAGGTAAGACCGAAGACTAGGCAAGACCAAAGAAGAGTGGAAAGGGAACCAAGCAATGACTCAGATCGCCCATCCAGAGCTTGAAGGGCTCGGAAACTACGAGTACGGCTGGTCAGATAAGGACGACAAGGGGGCCAACGCCGAGCGTGGTCTCAATGAGCGCGTCGTTCGCGACATCTCTTCCAAGAAGAGCGAGCCGCAATGGATGCTCGATCTTCGACTCAAGGGGTTGGCACTCTTCGATAAGAAGCCGATGCCTGATTGGGGTTCGGACCTCTCCGGAATCGACTTCGACAACATCAAGTACTTCGTCCGCTCTACCGAGAAGCAAGCGCAATCCTGGGACGATCTTCCTGATGACATCAAGAACACCTATGACCGACTAGGTATCCCAGAGGCGGAGAAGAATCGCCTCATCGCTGGTGTCGCGGCGCAGTACGAGTCAGAGGTGGTCTACCACTCGATCCGTGAAGATCTCGAGAAGCAAGGTGTTCTCTTCCTTGATACCGATACTGGCTTGAGAGAGCACGAGGATATCTTCAAGGAGTACTTCGGTTCGGTTATCCCGGTAGGGGACAACAAGTTCGCCGCACTCAACACCTCCGTCTGGTCCGGAGGTTCTTTCGTCTATGTCCCAAAGGGTGTCCATGTCGATATCCCATTGCAGGCCTACTTCCGAATCAATACTGAGAACATGGGTCAGTTCGAGCGGACTCTGATCATCGCCGATGAGGGAAGTTACGTTCACTACGTCGAAGGATGTACTGCACCGGTCTACTCGTCTGACTCGCTTCACTCCGCAGTGGTCGAGATCATCGTGAAGAAGAACGCACGAGTTCGATACACAACGATCCAGAACTGGTCGAATAACGTCTATAACTTGGTCACAAAGCGCGCTATCTGTGCAGAGGGTGCGACCATGGAATGGATCGATGGCAACATCGGATCAAAGGTCACGATGAAGTATCCAGCGGTCTTCCTAATGGGACCTCACGCCAAAGGCGAGACACTCTCAGTGGCCTTCGCAGGTGAGGGACAGCATCAGGATGCTGGCGCAAAGATGGTCCATGCTGCGCCATACACATCGTCAAGCATCATCTCCAAGTCTGTAGCTCGTGGCGGCGGTAGAACCTCGTATCGCGGGCTCCTCCAAGTTCAGGAGGGTGCGCATCACTCGAAGAGCACGGTCAAGTGCGATGCTCTCTTGGTGGACACCATCTCGCGCTCTGATACTTATCCGTACGTCGATGTCCGTGAGGATGACGTCACGCTAGGTCATGAGGCCACGGTCTCAAAGGTGAGCGATGACCAACTCTTCTATCTCATGTCTCGTGGCATGGAGGAGGACGAGGCAATGGCGATGATCGTCCGCGGTTTCGTCGAGCCGATCGCTCGAGAGTTGCCGATGGAATATGCCTTGGAACTCAATCGTCTGATCGAGCTGCAAATGGAAGGTGCTGTCGGCTGATGACACTCCTGCAGACGAACTACCTCGAACCGACCGGTCGTGAGGAGCGCTGGCGTTTCACTCCACTCAAGCGTCTTGGTGGTCTCCATCTCAAAGAAACGAAGGTGACTTCGAATCCATCGGTGATCTTCCGTGGAACGAAGCAAGCGTCGTTCTCCATCACCACGGTCCCGTCGGCAGAACTTCCGCCTCAATCGGAATCCGACGATGCGATCGTCACGAGGGTGAGGGAAAACGTCACCGATGTCACCTATCTGGAGATAGGCAAGGATCAGGAGGTCGATTCGCCGATCCTTCTCGGACGGAGCAACCTGGGATCTGCTGAGGTCGCTCGCACTGTCATACGTGCGAAGTCGCATTCGAAGGCAGTCGTGATCCTGGAGAGCACAGGCAGTGCGATCCTGGGCGAGGAGATCGAGATCATCCTGGAGCCAGGTTCGAACCTGACTTTCATAGCTTTACAGGAATGGTCGAATGACGCGATCCACTTGGGGCGCCATCATGCGATCGTCGGTCGTGATGCTTCGTTCACCTCGATCACAGTCTCGATCGGTGGTTCCTTGGTTCGACTCCTGCCATCCGTCGCCTATGACGGTCCCGGCGGTAGCGCTGAGATGCAGGGCATCTACTTCGCAACGAGCGGACAGCATCTCGAACACCGTGTCTTCGTCGATCACAATGTCGAGAACGCAAAGTCGCGAGTCAATTACAAGGGAGCGCTGGCAGGTTCAGAGGCGCGGACGGTCTGGTTCGGAGATGTCTACATCCGAAAGAATGCCGAAGGAACAGATACCTACGAGATGAATCGAAACCTGCTCCTAACCGATGGAGCTCGCGCTGACTCGGTCCCCAATCTTGAGATCGAGACGGGAGAGATTGTTGGAGCGGGTCACGCATCGACGACGGGACGTTTCGACGATGAGCATCTCTTCTACCTGATGTCTCGAGGCATCGATGAGGCAGATGCGCGCCGACTCGTTATTCGCGGTTTCTTCGCTGAGGTCATCCATCAGATCCCAGCGGAATCGATCAGGGAGAGATTGACCGAGCGAATCGACGGTGAGTTGGCGAGGTTGGGTCGATGATCGAACTCAAACTCTCCGACCTGCACGAGAACACTCCGGTGAAGGTAGAACTCAATGGCAAGGATCTCTGCGTCGTACGACAAGGCAGCGAGGTCTTTGCGATCGACGATATCTGCTCTCACGCAGAGGCCTCTTTATCTGAAGGCGACGTGACCCCAGGAAAGATCGAGTGCTGGCTTCATGGTGCGGAATTCGATCTTCGAAGCGGAGAGGCTCTGACGCCACCTGCGATTGCTCCTGTGGCGACATATTCAGTCACTATTGAGGGCGAGAGCGTGAAGATCTCGTGAAGGCTCCTCAACGGGCGCTTACGAATGATTTCAATGATGAATTGCAAGAGACCAAGAGAATGACGAGGAGAGAGAAGCGATGACCACATTAGAGATCAAGGGCCTGCGAGTCGGAGTCGAGACGGACTCTGGAATGACGGAGATCCTCAAGGGGGTCGATCTCACCGTCAACTCCAACGAGACGCACGCGATCATGGGTCCGAATGGCTCCGGGAAGTCGACGTTGGCTTATTCGATCGCCGGTCATCCGAAGTACACCATTCTCGGTGGCAGCGTCACTCTCGATGGCGTCGACATCCTTGAGATGTCCGTCGACGAGCGTGCTCGCGCAGGTCTCTTCTTGGCGATGCAATATCCAGTCGAGGTGCCAGGGGTCTCAGTTGCGAACTTCCTTAGGACGGCAGCGACCGCGATCCGCGGCGAGGCGCCGAAGCTCCGCGAATGGGTAGGGGAGATGAAGGCTGCGATGACTTCGCTCAACATCGACCCAGCATTTGGTGAGCGAAGCGTCAACGAAGGTTTCTCAGGCGGAGAGAAGAAGCGCCACGAGATCCTTCAATTGGAACTCCTCAAGCCGAAGATCGCTATCTTGGATGAGACCGACTCTGGTCTCGATATCGATGCGCTGCGCATCGTCTCCGAGGGGGTCAATCGCGTCAAGGAGACGAGCGACGTTGGGATTCTTCTCATCACTCACTACACCAGGATCTTGCGATACATCAAGCCTGACTTCGTCCATGTCTTTGCCAAGGGCAGGATCGTGGAAGAGGGCGGACCAGAGTTGGCAGAGCGATTGGAAGAGAAGGGGTATGCCGATTACGTCAATGCGTAATCAGCTCCCGAAATGCCACTCGATGTCGCAAGGATAAAGAAGGACTTTCCGATCCTTGCACGCACTGTCAGGAACGAGCACCCGCTCGTCTACTTGGACAGCGCAGCGACATCGCAAAAGCCTGTTGCTGTGATGAAGGCGGAATCTGACTTCTATTCGCAGCACAATGCCGCCGTCCATCGCGGTGCCCACCTCCTTGCCGAGGAGGCGACAGATGCGTATGAAGGAGCCCGGGAGGCAGTAGCTCGCTTCATCGGCGCGAAGAGTGATGAGGTCATCTTCACCAAGAGTGCGACCGAGTCACTCAATCTTCTTGCTTACTCATGGGGCAACGCTCCATCGAACTCTCGCTTTCACCTCGCCCCTGGTGATGTCATCGTGCTCTCGGAGGCAGAACATCATGCCAACCTGATTCCGTGGCAAGAGTTGGCGCGAAGGAGTGGAGCAATCCTTCGGTGGTTTGGTGTCGATGATGAAGGTCGGATCGATCTCTCGAATATCGATTCCATCATCGATTCGAGGACCAAGATCGTTGCGATCACACATCAGTCGAATGTCACCGGCGCCATCACTCCACTTACTTCGATCGTCGCGGCTGCACGCTCTCACAACGCCCTCATCGTTCTCGATGCCTGTCAGTCCGCCCCACACTTTGCGATCGATGTGAAGGAGTTAGAGGTCGACTTCCTGGCCTTCTCCGGTCACAAGATGGTCGGTCCGACTGGGATCGGAATCCTCTGGGGCCGCGAGGAGCTCCTTGCGGAGATGCCACCCTTCCTCTTCGGTGGATCGATGGTGACTGCAGTGACGATGGAGGGTGCGAGTTATGCCGCACCGCCGAAAAGATTCGAAGCAGGAGTTCCCAATATGGCACAGGCGGTCGGTTTGCACGCAGCCATCGACTATCTCAACGCGGTCGGCATGGGTCAGATCCATGAGCATGAAGTAGCCCTGACTGAATATGCGCTATCTGGGCTCTCGTCGATCGCGGGCGTTGGCATCGTTGGACCTACGGAGATCAAGGATCGAGGTGGCGTCCTTAGTTTCACGGTTGAAGGAATCCATCCGCATGACGTCGGTCAAGGTCTCGATGACCTCGGAATAGCAGTGCGCACCGGACACCATTGCGCGTGGCCGCTGATGAAACGAATGGGTGTAGTCGCAACCACGCGCGCCAGCCTTTATCTCTACAACGAGAAGAGTGATGTCGATGCGCTTCTTCTCGGTATCGAGAAGGTGCAATCCTTCTTTGGTAGCAAAGGGATCGGCAGATGAACCTCGAATCCCTGTATCAAGAGCTGATCCTCGATCACTATAAGAATCCTCTTCATAAGGGACTGGTCTCACCAGCTGATGCCTCGGTCCATCATGTCAATCCTTCTTGTGGAGATGAGGTCGATCTCAATCTGACGATTCGTGATGGAGAGATCCAATCAGTCTCATGGGATGGCGTTGGATGCTCCATCTCGCAGGCCTCGACATCTGTGATGAGTGATCTGGTTCAGGGGCGAACTGTTGATGAGGCGAGCCAAGTCATCGACGCCTTCATGGAAGTGATGCAGAGCAAAGGCTCGACTACGGGAGACGAGTCGCTCTTGGGTGATGCGGTGGCTTTTGCAGGAGTATCCAAGTACCCGGCGCGCATTAAATGTGCATTGCTCGGGTGGATGGCGTTCAAGGATGCGTTGGTCCAGCTTGGCGGCTATCGAGCCAAGGATTCCGGAGAAGCCAAATGATAGGGAGATCGTCTCTATCTGAGGCTCAGTCGGTAAAGTTCGCAGAGTATCGAGAGAAGAGACACCTCCATCTCTCGTCGAATCTAAGGGGAAGTCATGGATAAGAGAGCCGCAACAGTTGAAGACATCTCTGAAGCGATGAAGGATGTCATCGACCCCGAGCTAGGGATCAACGTCGTTGACCTCGGTCTCATCTATGACATGACGGTCGAGTCCGATGGGGTAGCGGTCTTGGATATGACTCTCACATCGGCTGCTTGCCCACTCCAAGATGTGATCGAGGATCAGACGCGCCAGGCGCTAGCAGAGCTCGTCAATGACGTCCGGATCAACTGGGTTTGGATGCCACCATGGGGTCCCAATCGAATCACCGATGACGGCAGAGAACAGTTGCGGGCCATCGGTTTCACAGTTTGATCATCGAACTACTCCTGCTCGATAAGGAGCAGAGCTCATGAGCATGCAAGCGATATGGATGACTCATCGCTCGATGACTGCGGACCAATCGGTTCGTGATCAGAAGCTCCGTCCTGGCACGATCAAACGGATCATCGGATATGCAACGCCCTATAAGGGCTGGTTGATTGCTTATCTCATCACCGTCGTGATGGATGCCCTTCTCATCGTGGCAACTCCGCTTCTCATCAAGAGATTGATCGATGATGGTGTCGTCCCAGGCAATCCATCACTCGTCACTTACTTGGCACTCTCGGTGGCAGGGATCGCGATTTTGGATGCGCTCTTCAACATGATCGGCCGTTGGTATTCGGCGCGGATCGGTGAAGGTTTGATATTCGATCTGCGGACGGAAGTCTTCTCACATGTGCAACGACAATCGATCGCTTTCTTCACCCGGACCCAGACCGGGGCGCTCATCTCACGGATCAATCAGGATGTCATCGGTGCGCAGCAAGCCTTCACGGCCACCCTCAGTGGTGTGATCAGCAATGTGCTCAGCCTCGTCCTGGTCATGATCACCATGCTCTTCCTCTCCTGGCAGATCACACTCATCTCGCTCGTGCTACTGCCGCTCTTCCTAGCGCCAACCAAGTGGGTAGGGAAGAAGTTGCAGGCCTTGACCAAGGAATCCTTCAACCTCAATGCTGAGATGTCCTCGTTGATGACCGAGCGTTTCAATGTCTCCGGTGCGCTCTTGGTCAAGCTCTACGGTGATGAGTCCTACGAATCGAAAGGCTTCAAGGATCGAGCATCGAAGGTGGCCCGGATCGGCATCTTGATCGCACTGCTGAACCGTTCTTTCTTCATCGCGCTCACCTCCATCGCCGCGATCGCGACTGCGATCGCTTATGGCGTCGGCGGGCATCTGGCCATCGACGGTGCGATCACCTTAGGAACCCTTCTCGCCATCACGACGCTGCTGGTTCGCCTCTACGGACCTTTGACAGCGCTCTCCAACGTTCGAGTCGATGTGATGACTGCTCTCGTTTCCTTCGAGCGAGTCTTTGAAGTCTTGGATCTCAAGCCGATGGTCAAGGATCCCGAGAGACCTAGGACGATTCCTACGACCGCACTCAGTGTGGAATTCGATGATGTGAGATTCAGATATCCGCGAGCGGATGAGATTTCGTTGGCTTCTCTGGAGTCAGCCGCACGTAGCGACCTAGTCGAATCTGGCGAAGTCCTCAAAGGGCTCTCCTTCTCGATACCTGCTGGAACCATGACTGCGTTAGTGGGTCCATCAGGTGCTGGAAAGACAACAGTCTCGGCGTTGATTCCTCGCCTCTATGACGTCACATCAGGAATGATCAAGGTAGGTGGTATCGACCTGCGCGAGATTGCGTTGCAGGAATTGCGAGATGCGATCGGGGTTGTGGCGCAAGACCCACACCTCTTCCACGAGACGATTGCGGCGAACCTTCGTTATGCGAAGCCGGACGCGAATGAAGATGAGATGCGCCAAGCTTGTGCTGCTGCCCAGATCATCGATCTGATCGACTCATTGCCGCAGGGTTTTGAGACCGTCGTCGGTGAAAGGGGCCATAGGTTGTCGGGAGGTGAGAAGCAACGATTGGCGATCGCACGCGTCCTTCTCAAGCGCCCACGAATCGTGATCTTGGATGAAGCGACTGCGCACCTTGACTCGGAGAACGAGCGCCTCGTCCACGGCGCTCTGACAGAGGCTCTCGCTGGTCGAACCAGCATCGTCATAGCCCATCGTCTATCGACGGTCAAAGCAGCGGATCAGATCCTCGTCCTTGCCGAAGGAAAGATCGTCGAACAAGGCCGGCACGATCAACTCATCGCCTCAGGCGGCCTCTACGCCGAGTTAGTGGCGAAGCAATCATTTCAATGAGCGTTCGCTAGGAGCGCTTCCGCTCTTCGCGTGCGATGAGGAATCTGCCGAAGAGAGCCAAGAGACCGAAGAACCACCATTGGATCGCATAGGCGATATGTGGGCCATCACTGACCGCTGGTGGGTTCGTCGCTACATCTGGCACGAACCCTCCTCCGATGAGATCGAAATAAAACGGCTCACTTGCGACTAGGGCTTCTTGATTCCATTTACTGAGTCTCTCCCCACTTGAACCAGTGGCAAAGAAGCTGCCACGGATCTTCGCATCGAGAGCGTCGTTCCGATAACGAACATCGAGTGAGATGACTTCCGTGGGAACCGCCGCAACCTCTGGCGGTGTAGTCGCCGAGGCTCCTGCTTTCACCCAACCACGATCGATCCAGACCTGGCGACCATCAGCAAGAAGGAAGAGAGTCGCAACCCCGAATCCGTACTGCTCGTTGTGATATCGATTGCGCATCAAGATCTCATGCTCTGGTAGGAAGCGACCCTCAATCGTGAATTGTCGCCAAAGTCTGCGATCTTCGGACCATGAGGATGCAGTTTGGAAGTCGACCGCAGGAAGATCAAGGTTCGCTTCGATCATGGAGTTCTCTGCGCGACGATCCATGCCGCGATCGAACTGCCATTTGCCGGCAACTAGACAGCCGGCAAGGATCAAGAGTGCGAAAAGGGAGAGTCCAAGGTTTCTTAGCGGATAGATGAGAGTGTGAGAGCTCTGACTTCGACTTGCAGTCACGGATCCCTCTTTAGCCTGGGAGCGCTCGTGAATCGTCAGGTCTGCGCGCTCGTCCAAAGATCGTCTCTCGCCCCGCGTTCGCCACGACCACGGCGATGTAAGGCAAGGTGACTGCACCGACAAGTGCGAACCATCGATATGGTGATGGCAACACGACCGCCAAGATGAAACACGAGGTCCTGATCATCATCGACGCGAAGTAACGTTTCATCCGACCAGCCTGGTCCTCGCTCAGCGATGGCTGGGCATCCGTGATTGCGTGGACCACCACGGTCTTGTTCTCGGTGACATTCTCTGATCTCTTCGACCCTGATGCTGACTTTCCTTCATTTTCGCGGGTCATTGCACAAGGGTAGGGTCGCAGCTAGCCCCTAGCGAGTCGAGTTCTACGCTCGATTTCCTCACAGTGAGGCGATGAGTTATCCTCTGCCTCATCGAGTCGAGAGACTCGGGCATGAAGTGAGGTCGTAGAACCTCCACCTGAATCGCTTCGGCGATCTGGTCAACAGTTCCATCGCCTTGCTTCCTGCCGCCAATCGTGAAAGGAAGCGACTATCTCCACTGAACCCCGCATCAACGATCGTATCCGCGTGCCGCAAGTGCGCGTGATCGACGCAGACGGGAGCCAGGCCGGTGTCGTCACCATTGACACTGCCCTCGCTATGGCTGAAGAGGCAGGACTCGACTTGGTCGAGATCGCCCCGGATGCCAATCCGCCGGTCTGTAAGGTCATGGATTTCGGGAAGTACAAGTACGAGATGGCGCAGAAAGCGCGAGAGGCGAGAGCCAATCAGACTCATATCGTCGTCAAGGAAATCCGACTCGGTCTCAAGATCGAGGCGCATGACTACGAGACGAAGAAGAACCAGGTACTCAAGTTCCTTGGAGGTGGCGACAAGGTGAAGGCGACGGTCCAATTCAAGGGTCGAGAGCAGACTCGTCCTGAGATGGGATTCAAGTTGCTGCAACGCCTCGCCGAAGATGTCCAGGAGATGGGCTTCGTGGAGTTCGCGCCGAAGCGTGAAGGGCGAAGCATGACCATGGTGCTCGCACCAGTGAAGAAGAGCGGCAAGAAGTAGAAGTCAGACCAAGCAAGAGAGCAAGACACTAGGAGAGACGAGAGGTAAGAGAATGCCAAAGATGAAGACGCACAGTGGTGCGAAGAAGACCTTCAAGGTCACCGGAAAAGGTCGCATCAAGCATGAGCGCGCTGGCAAGCGTCACCTCCTTGAAGGGAAGTCCTCACGACGGACCCGCCGCCTCACTCAAGAGTCAGCCGCAAAGGATTTTGCAACCGGACAGGCAAAGCGCCTTTTGGGGATGAAGTAACGCTGCGCCCAGCGCAATCAAAGAACCCGTTGTAAGAGTTTCATGAAAGAAGTGGAGAGATGAGATGGCACGAGTAAAGCGCGGAGTACACGCAGCGAAGAAGCGACGAACGATCCTGGAGAGGGCAAGTGGCTATCGCGGTCAGCGATCCCGCCTCTTCACAAAGGCAAAGGAACAGGTCACTCACTCCCTGGTCTATGCCTTCAATGATCGAAAAGATAAGAAAGGCGACTTCCGCCAACTTTGGATCACCCGTATCAACGCGGCAAGTCGAGCCAATGGGATCACTTACAACCGTTTCATCCAGGGCTTGAAGGCTGCTGGAATCGAAGTGGATCGTCGCGTGCTCTCTGAGCTGGCAACGAACGACCCGAAGGCATTCGCACAACTAGCCGACATCGCCAAGAAGAACATCAAGTGATCACCAGTCTCACTTCGCCGAAGATCGCGAGAGTGAGACGGCTGCTTGAGACGCAGAATCCGCGAGAGCGGGCCGAGTCCGGACAGTTCGTGGTCGAGGGCTTGCGCGCGGTAGAGAGCGCGTTGGGCTCTCGCAGCATCGACGTCGTCGAGATACTCGCAACTTCGCAGTGGTTAGCGCGTTTTCCTGAAGCGACGGAGATCTCGGAGGAAGTCGCATGGAAGATCGCTGACACCGTCTCACCTCAAGGGATCTTTGCCGTCCTCTCACTGCCGAAGCAGCAGATCGATCTCAAGGGCGCAAAGCGGATCGCTCTCTTCGTGGAACTGCAGGACCCCGGTAACGCAGGGACGGTCATCCGCAATGCGCATGCATTCGACTTCGATCTCGTCATCTTCAGCAAGGGTTCAGTGGATCCATTCTCCGGGAAGGTGGCTCGAGCCAGTGCTGGCTCGATCGCTTCCGTACCAATCGAGTTCGGTATCGAACTTGCGCCTCTTATTGAAACATTGCGTCCCACCCATCAGCTGGTCGCCTTTGACATGGATGGTGAGGAAGTGGGAAGTATCGAGCGCACACTGCCGACGGTCGTCATATTCGGCAATGAGGCGCGAGGGTTGCCCGAAGAGATCCGAGGGGATGAGCGGATCAAGAAGATCAGCATCCCGATGCCAGGAGGGACAGAAAGCCTCAATGTTGCAAGCGCCGCAACGATAGCCATGTATGAAATCTCCCGCCGAGACTGAAGGCGCCTCAGTAGACTTCCTCCGTGTCTGAAGTGATCTCTCGCATCGAATCTGCGAGGAAAGAGGCCGAGTCCGCGCTCACTTCGATTACTGACCTAGACGAACTCAAGGAAGCCAAGTCCAAGCATCTAGGCGATCGCTCAGAATTATCTCGGATCAGTCAGAGCATGGGCTCGATCGCTGCAGCGGAACGTGCCGCAGTCGGTAAGGCCTTGAGTGCCGCGAGAACCGAGCTTGCGACCCGGTACGAGAAGGCAGGACGTGAGCTTCTTGCACTTCGAGATAGTCGGGTGATCGAGGAGGAGCGGGTAGATGTCACTTTGGCAGCGAGCCGTTTTCCGCAGGGCGGAGTACATCCACTGACTCTCCTTGATCGCGAGATCGGGGAGATCTTCACTCGGCTTGGTTACAGCATCGTAGAAGGCCCAGAGCTCGAGGCAGCGTGGCTCAACTTCGATGCACTCAACATCCCAGCAGATCATCCCGCCAGGACGATGCAAGACACATTCTTCATAGAACCACTCGAAAGCAATCTTGTTCTACGTACCCACACATCCCCGACACAGATCCGCACGATGTTGTCCCAGGAACCTCCCATCTATGTGATCTGCCCCGGTCGGACCTTCCGTTCGGATGAACTTGATGCCACGCATACACCGGTCTTCAGTCAAGTGGAAGGGTTGGTCGTGGATGAAGGAATCACGATGGCCGACCTCAAGGGAACACTTGACCACTTCGCAAAGTCGATCTTCGGTGCCGAAGTCATCACACGTCTTCGTCCCTCGTTCTTCCCGTTCACAGAACCCTCCGCTGAGGTCGACATCTTCTTCAACGATCGTTGGATCGAATGGGGTGGGTGCGGCATGGTCAACCCGAAGGTCCTGACCAACTGCGGTATCGATACCTCTCGCTTCTCTGGCTTTGCCTTCGGAATGGGTTTGGAACGAACGTTGATGGTGCGCCATCAGATCACGGATATTCGCGACATCGTCGAAGGCGACCTGCGCTTCACGCGACGCTTTGGGCTAGGTGGTCGCTGATGAAGGCACCACTCTCGTGGTTGAGAGAATTGGTCGAGCTACCCACAGACCTGACACCTCAAGAGATCTCCGACCTCTTCGTTCGAGTCGGTTTCGAGGTGGAAGAGGTGATGGTTCAGGGCGCAGACATCACGGGACCGCTCCTCGTTGGGAAAGTGCTCTTGATCGAAGAACTCTCGGGTCATAAGAAACCGATCCGATATGTGGCGCTCGATTGTGGTGAAGCGAAGACGAGATCTGTGATCTGTGGCGCTAGGAACTTCGCAGAGGGCGATCATGTCGTCGTCGCAATCCCTGGGGCAGTTCTTCCCGGAGATTTCCACATTTCCAGTCGTGAGACCTACGGCAAGATCTCAGACGGGATGATCTGTTCAGCGAAGGAATTGGGCTTGGGAGATGACCATTCCGGGATCATTGTCCTCTCTCCAGAAGATGCACCCATTGGTGCTGATGCCGTTGAACTACTTGGGATGAATGATGTGATCTTCGATATCGCCGTGAACCCCGATCGAGGCTACGCCCTCTCTATCCGAGGTCTTGCGAGAGAGTTGGCTGGAGCCCTCGATCTAGAGTTCAACGATCCAGCGCGATTGCAATTCTCATCGCTCAGAGCCAAGGATGGTGGGACGCCTTGCAAGATCCGCGAAGGGGCGAGCGAGATCTTCCTTCGCACCGTCGCTGATGTGGATATGTCGCGGCCGACACCGCTCTCGATGCGCCGCAAGATCGAGAAGTGTGGGATGAGATCCATCTCGCTGCCCGTTGATATCACCAATTACCTGATGCTCGAACTCGGTCAACCATTGCACGCTTTTGATGCGGATCAGATCGCGGGAACACTTCAGGTGCGATCTGCAACGAAGGGCGAGAAGTTGACGACCCTTGACGGCGAGGAAAGAGTCTTGAATGAAGGTGATCTCACGATCGCAGACGATAAGAAGGTGCTTGCTCTCGCGGGAACGATGGGAGGCGTAGAAGCGGAGGTTAGCGAGAAGACACTGCGGATCACCGTAGAGGCGGCCCACTTCCACTCCGACCTAGTCGCGCGAAACTCTCGTCGTCACCGTCTTTCGACTGAGGCTTCGCGTCGGTTCGAACGTTTTGTTGATCCAGCGATGGCTGAGATCGCATCCATGAGAGCGCTCGAA
>WLDY01000030.1 GCA_009704555.1 Actinomycetota bacterium
GGTGTTGGTGTTGGTGTTGGTGTTGGTGTTGGTGTTGGTGTTGGTGTTGGTGTTGGTGTTGGTGTTGGTGTTGGTGTTGGTGTTGGTGTTGGTGTTGGTGTTGGCTCTACAGCGGGTAGGACGTTGTAAGTGAGGGTCCTATCGATTTTCGGACCACCTACCGGATTGGCCACCAAAGTGACGACGCCTGTCACCGTTGGCTTGATGGTGAAGCTCTCCGTCAGCTGATCCTTATCGAATCGAATGGTAAGTCGGCCTGAGATGCCACCGCCGTCGACATCGACATGGAAGTTCCCATTGAAAGAGCTGTCCATTGTGATCGTAAAGGAATCAGATACCGTGTTCACGGGTCCGAACTTCGGACCAGTGAATTCTGGCGTGGCCGCCGCGCCGGGCAAGAGGGTGATAGAACTTGCGACTCCGGCGATCAGTGAGATCGAGAGTAACCACCTCAGAAATTTCATTTGTATGCCCTTCTTCGAATCGAATGAGGGCGTGACTCTCGTGCTCGAAGGGACTCACTTCGTCACAATGGACGCGCGAATCGACCACAACCAAGTCAGAAGAAAAGTCGTGAACCTTGTCTGGACAATGACCGATGCGAAGACTCTTGGTCGATCGACAATGACTAACCTGAATTCAGAAGAAAGGAGAGTCGAATGCTCTATAAGGAGCTTGCGGACATTGCTAGTCATTTCAATCGAGATGACCTCGATATTGATGGGATTTTGCAGAGTTTCTGCCTTCGCCGCTTCGCCGATATGCGCTTTTTGGCCTCATTCCTCTTCCAGATCGAGCAAGACGGGACCCTTCATATCCGCGGATTTTTCGGGGCGGATCCGCAAGAGATCGGCCTCTCTGGGACCTCCTTGTCGATCTTCGACGACCATCCTGCGGCTGAAAGCATCCGCAGTGATTCTGCTGTCTGTTCGGACACCTACAGCTTGGTCGAGTCTCATGTCAGATCCACCCTCATCGCTTGGCCAGTGCAGGATGACTCCAGGACCTTGGGATCCTTGGTCACCATCACCGATACCAAGTGCGAGAAGACGGAGGAATCCAGAGAGTTCATCGAGGCTCTGGCGATGTTGCTAAATACGGCAATCACTAAGCGGATGACCCCGATGAAGTCGCTTGCCACATCCCAGAATGGACGGCGAACTCTTCAAAGTCATTCGACGAATGACAACCATGAGACAAGCCCTGACTCTCTCACAGAGCGTCAAGGCATCATCTTGAAATTGATCGCAGAGGGACGTACCAATGGCGATATCGCCGAGATTCTTGGTTACTCGGAATCCCTCATTCGACAGGAGACGATCAGGATCTACGCGCATCTCAATTGCAACGGCAGAAGCGAGGCAGCCAAGATCTATCGATTGAAGTTCGATAACGAGATCTCAGGACAACTCGAAGCCAATAAAGTCAGAGTTGATTTCCTGACTGACCATTGACCGGTCATCCTCAATTCCCGGGACTTTCCTCAAATACTCTTCACAACATGACAACGAACACAGCACTTGTTATTGAAAGCAATCCCATAGACCGCAGATTCATGCAAAATGCACTCGAATCGTGGGGTCTCAATGTCCATGCAGAGAGCGATATCTCGCGGATCCGCCAGAACCTGTCGCTCAACGAGTTCAAACTCGTCCTCTTCCATCTCGTCGGTGACGTCATGAAGACCCTCGATCTACTCGGGTGGTTGCGACTCCATACCCACGGGGCCCTGATCCCATTGATCGAGGATCGGAGTGAGTTCACTGAGGAGATGTGCGTTCGCGCCGGAGCCGATGAGATCATCACAAAGCCGATCGTGCAGAAGCTCTTCCTGCAGCGCGTGAACTATCAGCTCGACAAACAAGGTGCCGCAAGGGCCAATACCGATGAGAGCTACGAGTTCGGCGCCCTCAAACTCGAGGTGCCGCTCTGTGAGTTCCGAGTGGGCGATCGCGTCGTGCCGTTGACCAAGACTGAGTTCCTCTTGACGCAAGCCTTCATGGCAGAGCCAGAGCGAGTGATCTCAAGGCCAGAGTTGCTCAACGTCATCAAGGTCAAGGACGGTATCGGATCCAGTCATCTGATCGACACTCACCTATCCAGACTCCGGCTCAAGATCAAGGAGAACGGTGGCGGAGACTTCATCTACTCGATCCGCGGACTTGGAGTTCGATTCGTGGCTCCAGAGCATCTTGCTCGACGCTCTTCATGATCCAACTTCAGAACCCTTAGATAAAGGATCAGGGCGGTATCTCGATGAGAGATACCGCCCTGATTTGTCTTTGACGATGGTTGCTTGAGGCTCACACCTCCTTGATCGGAATACCCAACTTCTTCCTCGTGCCATTCGACTCTCTCTTGACATTGATCTCGAGGATGCCATGACGAAGGGTCGCTTCCAGGACTTTGTCGTGCTCGGTCAATTGGAAGCTCTGCCTGAAACTCTTAGCCTTGATGCCACGTTGCAGGTAGTCATCGCGTTCTTCACTCGTCTCTTCACTCTTCGACCCTGTGACGATGAGAGCATCTCCTTCGCGGTCGACATTTAGCTCATCACGCATGAAGCCTGCGACTGCGACTTCGATCCGATAGTGATGGTCATCAATCCGCTTGATGTTGGATGCCGGGTACTCATGGAAGCCATCGAAGCCTTCCTCCCACTTCTCAACGAGGTTGTTGAAGACATCGTCGAATCCGACCATCCACTTCTCGCCGTCAGATAGCAATGACGAGAGTGGGGAGCGCAATCGGCTTTCGCGTTTGAGGATATTTGCCATTCTCTTCTCCTTGATCTACCGATGATGTTCGACATCATGGGATTCCAATGGGTGATACCCAATATGGGTTCATTCTTTGGGGTGCGAGATGACGTGGATAGACACGCCATCTCGCGATACCTACGACGAGGTCGGTGTCGGGTCGCTTCGCTATCCGACCCTTTCCCAGCTCGCGACAGGTTGTATCGATGAGGGTTCGGCCTGTTCGATCTCGATTCGCAGGATTCCATGATGCAAATCGGTACCAACGACGCATTTGTCCCGTCCCAGTTGGAAACTTCGACGGAATCCACGTGCGCTGATCCCCCGCTGTAGGTAGTTCTGATTGTGATGCTGCGCGTATTCAGTTTTTGTTCCGGTCACGACGAGGAAGCCGTCATCCACCTTCACCCTTGGGGTCGTCTGATCGAATCCCTTGAGGCTGAGTTGCACCTCGAATCCATCGTGACGATGAGCGATGATCCGAGAGGCTGGATATCCGCTCATGCCATCGAATTCAAGGACGGACTCTTCATCCATGGTCTCGAAGATCGGGTCGAAGCCCACCAACCAGTCCTCGCCTTCCACGATCAGGGAGACCAAAGGACTGCGGAGGAAAGACTGTGCTTTCACGATATAGATCACTTCTGCTCCAATTCGCCGTGACAGCGGAATGCTCACATCCGCTTGAGCGCCTTCACTCTCATTCCGATCACGCCGATATCGCATGCTCATCGCTTCTCGAAGACGAAGATGATGGGATCAGAACATGGTTCCGGTCTTGACTTTCGCCATCTCTACAAGGATCAGATATCCCAACGCGAGCGTGATGATGAGTGCGAGGGTGTTGAAAGTGAGCGGTGCGATACCGAATCCCATCAGAAGGCCGCTCAGTGGGAGAAGGAATGCAAGAAGGATGACGATGAGAGTGAGTGCCATGAGCGTCTTGCTCGGTTTACTCCTCCAAGCGTGACGATTGGTGCGTAAGGTGTAGATGGCGATTGCTTCGGTGACCAGAGATGCGACGAACCAGGCGCTGCGTACCTCGGTAGCATCACCATCCCAGACTTCCAGCACGATGAAGAACAAGAGAAGGTCAAAGAAGGTCGAGATCAAGCCGAAGAACATCATGAAGTGTCCGAGCCCACGCATCGACCAAGACCTCGGCGTCGCCGCTGACTCCTCATCGACGGAGTCCGCAGAGATCGCGATCGCAGGAAGGTCGCTCATGAAATTAAGAAGCAGGATCTGGGTGGGGAGCATGGGAAGGAATGGCATGAAGAGCGAGGCGAGCGCCATAGAGAGGACATTTCCGAATGATGCGCTGATGGTGATCTTGATGTACTTAACCGTATTGAGATAGGTCTTGCGCCCTAGGAGGATGCCGTCGGAGATCACTTGGAGGCTCTTCTCGAGCAGGATCACCGATGAGACGCCGCGTGCCACCTCTGATGCATGTTCGACCGAGATGGAGACATCCGCGACTTTGAGCGCCATCGCATCGTTGATGCCATCGCCAAGAAAGCCAGTAGATCTTCCACTGGCGCGTAGCGCCTCGACGATGGCGACCTTCTGATGTGGCGTCACTTCCGCGAAGAGATCGCATTGCTCTACGAGGTCGCTAAGGGCCTGTGGTGTCATCCCTTCGAGTTCGGATCCGATCGAAGAGTGATCGTCTTTGAGGCCCACACCTCGAGCCACAAATCGTGCGACCTCGATGTTGTCACCGGTGATCAGTACGACGCGGACACCCAAAGAGCGCAAGCCTTCGAGTGATGATCTGGCATCGGGCTTTATCGGATCACTTATGGAAAGGAAACCCTCGAGGATCAGATCCGCCTCCTTTCCCTCGTCATGACTGCCCACGCTCGTCGCGACTGCGATCACCTTGAATCCTTGCGAGAGGAGTCCTTGGTACAGGTGCTCGACCTCATCACTGATCTCGGTGAGAGCAATGACCTCTCCCTCGATGCGAGCGAAACGAGAATGAGCGATCACCTCCCGCACTGCGCCCTTGGTGATCGATTCGCCATCCTCCATGGTGATCGTCGACATCCTGCGATCGAAGGAGAATGGAATCGAAGCAATCCCCTTCCTTGACGATCGGAGGGCGGCGGACTCCAATATCGCCCGATCGATCACATTGCTCGAAGTTGACGCATAGGAAGCGTTCTCAACGGCGAGGTCTAGGACCCTTTGACTCTCCTTTCCAAGTGGATCGAAGTGACCATGGACGCGCAATCTCCCTTCGGTCAGAGTCCCGGTCTTATCAGTGCAGAGAACGTCGAGACTGCCGAGATCCTCGATCGCATCGAGTCTTCTGATCAGAACCTTCTCTCGCGCCAACTCGCGTGCGCCTCGGGAGAGACAGATCGAGATGATCACCGGGAGCATCTGCGGAGTGAGTCCGACAGCGAGCGCTAACGAGAAGAGCAACGAGGAGAAGAGAGGGCGATCGAGCGCCAAGTTGCCTAGGAAGACAACGATGACGAGTCCAAGGATGGCGCGCGCCACAAGGAGGCCGAATCTTCGGATCCCCTTCTCGAACGAGGTCTCCGGATCGCGTTCTGAGAGGCGATGTGCGATCTCCCCGAATCGCGTCGCGGAACCAGTGCTGATCACCCGTGCGAGACAACTCCCACCTGAGAGGAAGGTCCCCTTGTAGAGCTCCGCGGTAGTGGGCCCGCCCTTCTCAACTGGGAGTGACTCTCCGGTCAGAAGTGACTCATCAACGAGGAGGTCCGAGGAGGTGAGGAGAAGGACGTCAGCAGGCACCGGATCACCCGCGCTCAATGTGATCACATCCCCTTTGACTAATTCTTCGATCGGGACTGGACGTTCACGACCATCACGAAGCGTCACGACTGTCGTCGCTAATCGCTTTCGTAATCGGTGGATCGTGGAGGCGGCTCTGAATTCCTGTGCGAAAGTCAGCAGTCCACTCGGAATGATGATCGCTAGGAGTATCGCAGCATCATGGATGTTCCCAAGCGCGCCATAGATAGCCGCTGCTGCGAGGAGGATCGCGATGGACGGAGAGGTGAACTGACGGAACAGGATCGAGAACCACGCGATACCGGCTCTATCACCGATCAGATTGGGACCATCAATGGAGAGGAATCGCCGAGCCTGTTCCTCCGTCAACCCGAGATCCGAATTCGATCCGAGTTTGGAATCTGATGTCATAAGGTGGATGTGAGAGTTACCGCAGGGTGACGTGGATAGTTCACGTCACCCCGCTATACCTACAAGCGTGAAGGCTTGTGCTGTTGAACTATCCAGCACATACCCACTGCAGATCGAGCTCCTCTGCAAACAATCACCGCTCGACTGCTATCAACCGACAGGTTTCGATCGGTGTCAGCTGGCGACAATCCAAGCGGACAACATGAGCTCTCGCCCTTACTACCAGACTTGGAATGACTCTACGTTGTAGGTAATCCTCTTCTCTCTCGACTTCGCCTCTGCTGAGACGAATCGCTTACAAGAGGAATCTTCTATCGAATACAAGGGAGAAAGGTCTCGATGGAATAAGGACCGAATCACAATCGCCACACTTGAGATCGGTGCCGTATCCTTGCAACATGATCGATACGAAGGTCGTAGGAATCGCACTCGCGATCGGCTTGGTCTTGCTCTACGCCTTCGGTTCCGGGTTCTTCATGGATAACTCCGGTTGGTATCAGGGTCTGAAGAAGCCCTCCTGGCAACCACCTGGCGTGATCTTCGGTCTGATCTGGCCCTACAACTTCATCATGCTCGGTGTCAGTGGAGTCGCGGTGGTGAGAAATGGCTCAGGACTGCAAAGCGTGCTCTTCTTGGTCTTCCTTGCGTTGAGTGTCACCGCAGCGATCACTTGGTCGTACT
This sequence comes from Actinomycetota bacterium, assembly GCA_009704555.1. Lineage (GTDB taxonomy): Bacteria > Actinomycetota > Actinomycetes > Nanopelagicales > Nanopelagicaceae > SYAN01. Next base: position 6,624 of record WLDY01000030.1, read on the forward strand.
TCTTCTATCAACCCCATAACTTCTTCGCGGCAAGTCTCTCTTTGGTTCTAGCCACCTTACTGACGCTTCCGATCCTGATCATCACCTTCCAGATCAACACCTTGCTTGGGTTCCTACTCATCCCGTATCAGATCTGGCTGACCATCGCGACCGTGCTCTCGTTCAGCTATGGCAGATTGAACTAGGGCTACTTCCCACCGAAGAGTTTGGAGAAGAAACCACCGCTCGATGCAGAGGGCGTCGAGTCACACTGACAGATCTGACTCTCGGATAGACCGTAGAGCGCTTCTTCAACATGTTCACCGCACCCTGACCAGGTGTACTTCTTACATGTCCCACAAGTGACGCGACTACACATACCTTGCTCCTCTCTCGTTCCTTCTCAGTGAGTGCTCTGCTTCAGAGTGCCAAGTCGGCGAGCGCCTTCCCGCTGACACGAAAGACGGTCCACTCATCCATCGCCTCAGCACCGATGCTCTTGTAGAAGTCGATGGCCGGAGTGTTCCAATCCAAGACCCACCACTGCAATCTGCCGTAACCCTGATCGATACAAATCCTTGCGAGATGCACGAGAAGCGCTTTGCCGAAACCGCGGCCGCGAAACTCCGGTCTTACGAAGAGATCCTCGAGATAAATCCCGTGTTTGCCCTGCCAGGTCGAATAGTTGAGGAACCAGAGCGCCATGCCGACGACTCTCGGGGTTCCGTGGTCATCGACTTCGACAAGATCGCAGAAGACGCGTGGCTCTTCGGTGAAGAGAGTGGCGATGAGATCGGCTTCGCTCGCCTCGACCGCATCAGGTGCTCGTTCGTAATCCGCCAACTCCTGGATGAGGCGGAGTACTTCCGAGGCGTCGTCTTTGTTCGCTCGGCGAATTATCAACGCTTCACCTCTCA
>WLDY01000031.1 GCA_009704555.1 Actinomycetota bacterium
TCGCTACCGCATTGACCTCAGCCGTTTCGAGATCGAGTTTGACTGCGATCCGCTCTATTCCCTCTTGAGTGACATAGCCATCGATCGATTGCACGTAGTGAAGCAGTGGCATGATCGCAGAGCGTGAACGCGGATAGCGCTTGATGATCGCATCCATCACCTTCTCGTGTTCATCTGTATACATCAGCGATCGACACCTCCCATCACGGGATCGATCGATGCGACTGCGGCGACGACATCGGCGATCTGGCCGCCTTCGACCATCGCTGCGGTCGACTGAAGATTGTTGAATGAAGGCTCACGGAAATGAACGCGGAATGGGCGAGTGCCACCATCGCTGACGAGGTGGACGCCGAGCTCTCCACGTGGGGATTCGACCGCGGTGTAGACCTGACCTGCTGGGACGCGGAATCCTTCGGTGACGAGCTTGAAGTGGTGGATCAACGCCTCCATCGACTCACCCATGATGGTGCGGATATGTTCGAGCGAGTTGCCGAGTCCATCGCCACCGAGCGCCAATTGCGCAGGCCATGCGATCTTCTTATCGGTGACCATGACAGGTGAACCCTCGGACTTCTCCAACTTATCGGCGCACTGTTCAACGATCCGAAGCGATTGCTCGAGCTCTTGCATACGGATCAAGAAACGCGCGTAGCTATCGCCGCTCGTCGCAGTGATGACATCGAACTCGTAATCCTCGTATCCGCAATAAGGCTGGGTCTTGCGAAGATCCCATGGCAATCCGGTCGCGCGCAGGACTGGTCCGGTGACGCCAAGGGTCGTGCACCCTGCAAGATCGAGGTAGCCGACATCCTTGGTGCGCTTCATCCAGATCGAGTTTCCGACCAAGAGCTTCTCGTTATCTTTGAAGTTCTTCCGCAGATCCTTGACCGTCTCGCGGATCTTTGCGATCGCACCACTTGGAAGGTCCTGCGCAACACCACCTGGCCTCACATAGGCCATGTTCATTCGCAGTCCCGAGATCATCTCGAATACATCGAGCACCTTCTCGCGCTCACGGAAAGCGAAGAGCATCGGTGAAAGTGCACCGAGTTCGAGCGCGCCTGTTCCGAGGGCGACCATATGTGAGGAGATGCGATTCAACTCCATCATCATCACGCGAATCACCGTTGCGCGCTCTGGGATCTGATCGGTGATGCCGAGCAATTTCTCGACGCCTAGGCAATACGCGGTCTCATTGAAGATCGGCGAGAGGTAATCCATACGGGTTACGAAGGTGACCCCTTGCGTCCAGGTGCGGAATTCGCAGTTCTTCTCGATGCCGGTGTGGAGGTATCCGATGCCGCAACGACATTCGGTGACGGTCTCACCGTCGAGTTCGAGCATGAGGCGAAGCACGCCGTGCGTGGAAGGGTGTTGCGGTCCCATATTGACCACGACGCGCTCTTCTTTGTTCGCACCGATCTCGGTAGCGGTCTGATCCCAATCACCACCGGTGACGGAGTAGACCGTTCCCTCGGTGGTCTCGCGCGCAGATGCGTATGGGTCTCTGAAGTCAGTGCTACTCATCGATATGACCTTCGTCGATCTGGCGGCGGGATGACCGCGCCCTTGTATTCAACTTCGATTCCGCCAAGTGGGTAATCCTTGCGTTGCGGATGTCCGGGCCAGTCATCTGGCATCAAGATGCGAGTGAGCGCTGGATGTCCATCGAAGATGATGCCGAACATGTCGTAGGTCTCGCGCTCGTTCCAATTGTTCCCTGCCCATACTTCGACGAGCGATGGGATATGTGGATCACTCTCTGGGACCGAGACTTCGAGTCGGATACGACGATTGTTGGTGATGGAAAGCAAGGGATAGACGGCGTGAAGCTCCCTTCCCTTCTCATTGGGATAGTGGACACCACTCACTCCGAGACAGAACTCGAAGCGAAGCGATGGTGTATCACGAAGGATCTTTGCGACCTCTACCAAACGCTCGCGCTTGATGTGGAGAGTCAATTCACCGCGATCGACGATGACCTTCTCGATCGCATCGGAGAAGAGTGGATATGCGCGTTCCAATTCATCCGCTACCTCATCGAAGTAGGAACCATAGGGACGCTGACTTGACCCAGGTTGTTCGCTCGATCGGACGAGACCGCCATAACCTGAGGTGTCACCGGTGCCTTTGACACCGAACATTCCTTCTCTATCGCTCACGCAAGAAGCCCCTTCATCTGATGTGTCGGGGTGGCAGCGAGCGCTGCAGCCTCGGCCGCCTGCGCCGCCTCTTCGCGATTGATTCCGAGCTTGGAGTACTTGATCTGATCGTGGAGCTTCAAGATCGCATCCATCAACATCTCAGGTCTAGGTGGGCAGCCCGGGAGATAGATATCGACTGGAACCACATGGTCGACACCTTGGACGATTGCGTAGTTGTTGAACATGCCACCTGAGGATGCACATGCACCCATGGAGAGGACCCACTTCGGCTCTGCCATCTGGTCATAGATCTGACGCAAGACCGGTGCCATCTTGTTCGATACGCGACCTGCGACGATCATGAGGTCGGCCTGACGAGGCGATGCTCGAAAGACCTCCATACCGAAACGCGCCAAGTCATAACGACCGCCACCGACTGCCATCATCTCGATCGCGCAACATGCGAGACCGAAGGTCGCAGGCCAGAGCGAGTTTCGTCGCATGTAATTGGCAAGTCCTTCGACCGTAGTGAGAAGGAATCCACTCGGAAGTTTCTCTTCGACGCCCATTACCTATCGATCACCTCTAATCCCACTCGAGTCCGCCGCGTCGCCACTCATATGCATAGGCGACGGAGACGTTGAATATGAAGAGCGCCATGGCAACGAGCCCGAACATTCCTTGTTGGTCGAATGTGACCGCCCATGGATAGAGGAAGAGGATCTCGATATCGAAGATGATGAAGAGCATCGCGGTGAGGAAGTACTTGACCGGGAATCGACCGCCACCTTGGGCTTGTGGACTCGGCTCGATGCCGCACTCATAGGCCTCTGCCTTCGCTCGGTTGTAGCGCCTAGGTCCGGTGATGGCACCTGCGACGATGGAGATCACTGCGAATCCGAATCCGATCGCGAAGAGCGCGATGATCGGGACGTAGGGATTCACAAGGCGCCATCTTAGATGTGGGTCCTAAGAGGCGGAAATCGAGGCTCGCTTTCTTCCGATGTGAACTGCGACAACCCCCGCAGTGAGATCTCGCCACGTGACTTCCTGCCAGCCCGCCCTGGTCATCAACGCGGCAAGGTCTCGTTGATTCGGCCACGCCATGATCGATTCGGCGAGATAGATATAGGCATCGGGATTCGAGGAGAAGCGCTTTGCGATCGGAGGGAGAGCACGAAGCAAGTACTTGAAGTAGATGGTGCGAAACAATCGCGAGGTCGGGTGTGAGAACTCGACGACATAGATCCGCCCACCTGGTCTCGTTACTCGTAGCGCCTCAGCGAGTGCCTTCGATGTGTCATGTGTGTTGCGAAGCCCGAAGGAGATCGTGGCGATGTCGAACTCATCGTCATTGAACGGGAGTGCGAGCGCATCACCAAAGACGAATGTGAGATCGGGATGGAGTCTCTTGCCGGTCTCGATCATGCCGCGAGAGAAATCGACGGCGATCACCTCTGCACCACTTCGCGCCAAAGCAGCACTCGAAGTGCCGGTTCCAGCAGCGATATCAAGGATCCGCTCTCCTGGCTTCGGTGCGATGATCTTGCTCACCTTCTTTCGCCATCTCTTGGTCTGGCCAAGGCTGAGAAGGTCATTGAGGATGTCGTAGCGCTTCGCTACGCGATCGAACATGCGCGAGACATCTTCGGGGTCCTTACCCAAGTCCGCTCGAGTCATTGTCCTATCTTCACCTCAACTAGGCTTAGGCAACAAATCGAAATTCAGTGCGTTGGAATGTTGCACGAAGGCGGAGTCACAAAGATGAGGAAGATGCGAGTGCGAACCGAGGTCCTCGGTGATCTGCCACATCTTCTTGAAGTGAGCATCGAGGGCGATCTTTCGAATGCATCTCCTACCGATCCCATCACCTGGGTCCGTGGTGATGAGGGGATGATCGCTTTCGGTGAATACAAACGGATCGAGATCTCCGGTAGCGATCGCTTTGAGAAGGCGCGAAAGTGGTGGCAGGACTCGCTTCGCGAACTCGATATCCATAACAACGTCCATGGGTCAGGGACTGGACCGATCCTCTTCGCCTCATTCGCATTCGATAGCGAGGAACCTTCGACCCTTCTGATCCCCGAAGTCGTGATCGGAAAGCGCGGCGAGAGGCGCTGGATCACCTGGTTCGGCGATGGTCCACAACCTGAGGTGAAGTCGATCAAGAGTGAGAGCGCACCGCTCCCTCTGCGATGGAGTGGTGAGAATGGTGATGCTTGGCGAAGCCATGTCGCAGCCATCGTCGATCTGATCCAACGCGGTGAGGCGGAGAAGGTGGTCCTTGCTCGTGCGCTCGATGGCAGCATCGAGGGTGAGCAGCGAATCGACACTCGCCGCTTGCTACAACTCCTTGGCTCCGATTATCCGAACACCTGGCTCTTTTCGAACCAAGGACTCGTCGGTGCGACACCAGAGTTGTTGGTCCGATTGAGCAAGTCACTCGTCACCTCACGCGTCCTTGCCGGGACGATCAAGCGAAGTGGTGATGATGAGAAGGACCTCGCACTTGCGGCATCACTTGCGAGATCATCGAAGGATCTGGAAGAACACGAGTACGCAGTGCGGTCGGTAGCGGATGCATTAGTCCCACTCTGCTCGTCGACCAATGTGCCGGAATCTCCTTTCGTCCTTCACCTTTCCAATGTCATGCACCTTGCGACCGATGTCACTGGAGTCGTCACCGATTCGGTCAATCCACCTGATGTCTTTGATCTCCTAGCAAGACTCCACCCATCTGCCGCTGTCTGTGGCACGCCACGTGAGCGAGCCGAGCGTTCTATAAGAGAGGTGGAGGAGATCAGTCGTGGTCGCTACGCAGGTCCAGTCGGATGGGTCGATATCCGATCCGATGGTGAGTTCGGGATCGCACTTCGTTGTGGTCAGATCGATGAGTCAAAGAAGTCGATCAGGATCTATGCCGGCTGCGGCATCGTCGCTGGATCCGATCCGGCGGCGGAGTATGCCGAGAGCGAGGCGAAACTCGCTGCGATCCAAGGCGCGCTAGCGCGCCATTGATTCTGTCGCCAACTTTCCAAAACGCTCTCGAATCGAATCGAGATTATCTGCATTCTCCTCGCGGCTAGGCATCTTGGCGATGATCACCTGGATCTTCGACTCATTCTTCTTTGCCTTGCTCGCATAGGCACTCAAGAGTTCGCTCACGGATGCCACTTCCACGGCTCGAATTCCGAAGGCGCTAGCGATACGCCGTAGATCCTTGCCATGAGGAGTGCCAAAAACTGCCTCGAAATGTTCCACGCCTCGTTGTGGCAAGGTGGAGAAGATGCCACCGCCATCGTTGTCGACGACGATGATGGTCAACTCTGCATCAATTTCGTTGCTGAGCGCTGAGATGTCATGTAGGAAGGCAAGATCTCCGAGGAGTGCGACGCTCTTACCGAAGTTCTGAGCGATACCCATAGCGGTTGCAATATTGCCGTCGATCCCAGCGAGACCTCGGTTCGCGAAGACCTTGACTGAAGAGCCCTCACGTGGAATCGCGAAGGCCTCGACATCTCGGATGGGGCGCGACGAAGCGACGAAGAGTGCATCCATCTCTACTTGCGCTACCGCTGCAGCGACTCTTCCCTCGCTCCACTCCGCACTCGATGAGATCGCCTCGTTGGCAAGGGTGAAGTATGTGAGCCATCGATCTCGCCACTTGGGATCTGCTTTCGTCACGACCACCTTGGGAAGGACATGATGGATCTCATCCGCACTTCTTCGAGTATCGATCTCGGCAGTACGTGGGTCTATGACCATGATCCGCTTCGCACTACCTATATATGCATTGAGTGGACGGTTGAGGGTGGTGCGACCGATCACGATGACAAGGTCCGCAAGAAGATCGTTGCGTACCTCTTCGCTGGAGAGGATCAGAGAAGCATGTGGGATGGCATCCTCGAATGAGATTGGATCCTCACTGACCACCACCGCTTTCGATGCTTCTGCGAAGGCTGTGATCTCTTCGACTGTGAACCCAGCAAGGTCATGGCCGACGACAAGGACGACGCGACTTTGATTGATCGCAATCTCGCCGGGAACGATGATCTTTGGTTCGAGGGGATTTACCTTGATCCCATCGAGCCATTCGTGTCGATCTTGACCATCGACCTCTGGCAGGAGCGGCTCGTCGAATTGCAGGTTGAAATGAACCGGACCGCCATTACCAAGGAGATGGCTCGGTTCGAATGGCGCTCCAGTATCGATCGCTTTGAGGACGAAGGTGCCGAAGATCCCTTGCTGCAAAGTGGTCTGATTCGCGCCGGTCTTTCGTAATCTCTCTGGACGGTCAGCTGTCAGGAGAAGAAGACGCTCGTTCGAGTGATAGGCCTCAAGCACCGCTGGAAAGAAGTTCGCTACCGCAGTCCCACTCGTGGAGACGACCGGGACATAACGCTTCGTCGCCTTCGCGATACCAAGAGCGTAGAAGGCAGCGCCGCGCTCATCTATACGAATGTGAGTACGGATCAAACCTTTCGCTGCCGCATCCGAGAAGGCGAGACTAAGGGGTGCGTTCCTCGATCCCGGGGCGATGACCACATCGCTGATGCCGAGTTCGATCAATCGTCGGACGATGTGACGGGCGAGTTTGGTCGATGGATTACTCACGAGAAGAGGACCTCATAACTCTCACGGAGGCGATCCTGCCACCAAGAGAAACGCTCACTCTCCACAGCCAAGGAATCGAGAGCAGAACGATCGATAGTTGAGAGATTCTTCACTTCAATCGATCCATCTTCGATCTCATGGCGTGCGACGTCATCAGTGAAGAGCACTCCGGTTGCAAGACCCGAGGCGGCCGGTTCCTCCTTGAGGGCTGCTGCAAGACGGATTCCTTGCGAGATACCGACAGCACTCTCGAGCGCACTCGAGACGACCACCGGAAGTGAGAAGTGTTCTGCGATCGTCATCGCTGATCTGATTCCACCCAATGGCGAACTCTTGAGGATGATGAGATCCGCAGCGCCTGCGAGGTCGAGTGTGAGTGGATTCTCGCTCTTTCGAACCACCTCATCGGCAGCGACCTTGATATCGATCCTCTTCTTCAACTCCCTGAGTTCCTCGATGCTCTCGCATGGTTGTTCGACGTATTCGATGCTCTTAGCCAATGGCTCTAGGAAAGTGACCGCCTCATTCACACTCATCGAACCATTGAGATCGAGTCGGATAACAATCGATGGGAAGAGCCTTCGTACCTGCTCGATTCTGGCGATATTGCGGGAATGATCCTCAGCGACCTTGATCTTCACCGTCTTAGCCCCTGGATACCAAGAGAGGATCCGTTCGATCTCCGCTTCACTATCTACTGCTGGCA